>JAGPIS010000084.1 GCA_018054835.1 Breznakibacter sp.
CTCTAGGAGCCAGGCATCCACGGGCATCGTATTTGTCCATAAACTCTTTGCCCTTCGATGTTCTGAGTATGCCGCCATAACCCCGCATGGCTTCTGTGATCAGGAAGGATGGGTTTTCCCTGGGATTATATAGTGAAGTTGGGTGGAATTGCACAAACTCCATGTTTTGGATGATCCCTTTGGCCCGAAATACCATTGCAATGCCGTCGCCTGTGGCAATGGTGGGGTTGGTGGTGGTTTGGTAAATGTTGCCTATCCCCCCAGTGGCAATCATGGTGATTTTCGACAGGAACGTGATCATTTTGTTGGCCGTTTCATCCAGAACATAAGCGCCATAACACTCAATGTCCTTCATCCAGGGTTCATTGGAACGCCCCATGTGGTGTTGGGTGATGATCTCTACGGCAAAATGCTTTTCAAAAATATCTATCTGGGGGTGGTTTCGTATTTGTGAAACAAGTGCCCTTTGTATTTCAAATCCTGTGTTATCGCGGTGGTGAAGGATTCGGTGCTCCGAATGCCCGCCCTCGCGGTGCAAGTCGTAACTTCCCTTTTCGTTTTTGTCGAATTGGGTGCCCCAATTGATCAGCTGTTCAATTTGTGCGGGGGCATTGTTGATTACCATGGAGGCCACTTCCGGGTCGCATAAACCGTCGCCGGCGATTAGGGTGTCGTTGATATGCTTTTCAAAATTGTCCGGTTGGGAGGTCACTGCCGCAATACCTCCTTGGGCATATGATGTGTTGGTCTCGTCTAGGGAGGCTTTCGAAATTAGTGCTACCTTGCCGTATTGGGCAACTTTCAGGGCATAGCTTAGGCCTGCTGCCCCGGAGCCGATTACAAGAAAATCATATTCTCTCCTCATGGAAATACGCTTTGTTAGTAATGCCCAAAGGTATATAAAAAGGTTAAACATTGATCCTTCTTCTTGTTTTGGCTGGTTGGAGGTGGATGATCTCGTTTTGATATTTGTCAAGGGAGTGTTATATTTATACCTCATGGGTAAGTTGTTTTTTTTTAATTAATTTGTTGATTGTTAATCGTTGAGGCGTGTTTGTTTTCGGTCTGCCACTTCCTTTTTCCATTCCAATCCTTATGAAGAAAAATTTGTTGATATTCTTTTTGATTGTCCTCTCCATTGAGTCTTATGCTGGTGGAAAATTGGGTATTCCAAGTATTGATTATTATAATCGGCGGCAATATGGTGGCGGCACTCAAAACTGGAAAATTTCCCAAGCTCCCGATGGCTTGATCTATTTCGCCAACAATGAAGGATTGCTTGAGTACGATGGGGTGAACTGGAGGAAATTGACCTTCGGGAACAATCCCCTTTGCCGAAGTGTGCTTTGCGATAGGAACCGGATTTATGTGGGAGGCGTTAATAGTGTTGGTTGTTTATCCAAAAACGATTCCCTTCAAAAAATTTATCGGCCATGGGTCGAGGATACAGGAGCGCACGCCTACGACGATTTTTGGGATATTCATGTTTTGGCCGATCAGGTTGCTTTTTATTCGCATAAAGCCTTGTTGTTATTTGAGAAAGATACTTTGTGTGAGATAATAACTTCAAGTAGTCGGTTCAGCTCTTCCCATTTTGTGGATGAAATGGTTTTGGTAAATGATGAAAAAGAGGGGCTAATGGAGCTTCGTAACAAGAAACTATTCCCCGTGTCCGGAGGACGGTTTTTTGCTGATAAGAATATTTCCTGCATATTACCCCTTGAACCCGGGCGTTTATTGATTGGAACGATGAACCATGGATTGTTTGTTTGGGATATGGATGGGTTCGAGCCTTGGAATACGCCTGTTAGTGAATTGTTGTCCCGTTCCAATGCCTTTTGTGCCCAGCCTTATGGCGATGATTTGATTGTTTTTGGTACGATTCAAAGTGGTGTGGTTGTTTCCGATAAAAAGGGGCAAATACAGATGATTATCGATAAGGATAAGGGGCTGGTAAACAATACAGTGTTGAGCGTTTTTGTGGATAGGGAGGGTTCAATTTGGGCTGGTCTCGACAATGGGATTGCCCGGATTAGTTATCAAACAGGAATGACCTTTTTACAAGGTTATTATGGCATTGGTTCGGGATATGCAGCAGTCCAGAAAGGCCACCAATATTATCTGGGAACCAATCAAGGGCTTTATGTGGTGGATCGTGATCGCTTTGAAGCACCGGATAAGAGCAGGGATGATTTTCGACGATTGGAGAAGAGTAATGGTCAAGTTTGGACACTTCAGCTTATTGACGATGAGGTTTTTTGTGGTCATAATTTGGGAGCGTTTAATGTCGGGGCATCGGGATCTCCAGAGTGGTTGACCCCTGCATATATACACGGCGTTTGGTTGTTTCGGAAGGTGGATCAAAATCGGATGGTTGCTGGTACTTATAATGGGTTGATTCTTTTTGAAAGAGAGAAGGGGCGTTGGGTTTTTCGTTCGCGAATAGCAGGATTCAACGAATCTTCCCGGTTTTTGGAGTGGGATGATGATGGGGGCTTGTGGATTTCACATGGAAGTAAAGGTTTGTATAAGCTTTATTTTTCCAATGACCTTAAGCGTGTTACCAGTATGTTACGTTATGTCTATTTTGTTGATCAGGTGGGGCAGGGCATTACGGTAAGCCGTATTGGCAACCGGGCAGTGTTTTGTACCAAGAAAGGTATTTTCTATTACGAAAAATCAATAAATCAGTTTGTTGAACTTGATTATGTAAATAAATTGTTTTCTAATAAAATATATCCGTCTTTTGTTTCTCAGGATGAGTCTAAGAACATTTGGTTTTTTTTAGAGGGAGGCATGGGTGTTTTTCGGTACCAAGAGGATGGATCATTTAAGAGCGTAGATTCTCCGTTCCTTGCCTTGAAAGGGCGCTTGGTGAATGGATTCGAATTTGTGTGGTCCATCGACCCCGTTAATGCGTTGGTGGGTATGGAGGAGGGTTTTGCCCATTATAACTCACTTTCGGATAGGAGTTATATGGCTCTCTTTTCTGCACATATTCGCGGATTGAAATCTTCTGCTGATTCCCTCAGTTACGATATTCATTCGTTTGAGGAGCAAATGGTTGATATTAATTTCCCTTATAGAGGCAACAGTGTTCAGTTTAACCTGGCTGCTCCGTTTTATAGTTCCCCCAACTTGCTCTTTTCAACTTTTCTTGAGGGGTTTGAGCCAGACTATTCTGATTGGAGTTCCAATACTTTTCGCGAATATTCCAGACTCCCTGAGGGTAATTATGTGCTGCGTGTAAAGGCTCGTAATGTCTTTGGTGTTGAAACTCCTGCTGCCAGTCTTGCTTTTACCATCCTGCCGCCATTTTATAGGAGCCTACCGGCGAAAGTATTTTATCTCTTCATCTTTTTATTGTTTATTTATCTGGTGTTTCGGTTTGTTCGCCATAGAGTATCGCGGTTGCGTTATAAAGAGGCCATGGAGCAAAAGGCAAGATTTGAGAAGGAGAAGTCTCGGTTGCAACAGGATACCCTCACTGCGGAAGCTGAGGTAATTCGGATTCGTAATGAAAAGCTTTTGGCAGACATAGAATACCGCGAAAAGGAATTGGCAAATACCACGTTGCATGTGGTGAAGAAGAATGAATTCTTGGTTAATATTCGGGAATCTCTCAAGAAAATCAAAGGCGATAATAGAATTGAAAATTTAAATAAAAGTATTAATATCCTTATAAATAAGATTGATAAGGATATTGATGGTAACAACCATTGGGACGTTTTTGAAACCCATTTCGAGGAGGTGCACCGTTCATTTCTGAATAAGCTGGAGGAGAAACACCCTGGTTTGAGTAATCGGGAGTTGAAGTTGTGTGCTTTTATCCGAATGGGCATGACCTCTAAGGAGATTGGGGCTTTGGTAAACATTACGCCCCATGCGGTGGAGAATAACCGCTCCCGTTTGCGACAAAAGCTTGGATTGTCGGCTGGGGCTAGTTTGACCGAGTATATTAAGGATTTGTAGTTGTAAAATAGGATCATAGATGCATCTATTTGTATTTTTGATTTAGATGAATTTCACGAAAAACTTTTTTTAAGCTGCTTTTGCAGCTTTTTTTGTTAGGGTTTATTCACAAAGGAATGGATGACTTGGTGGCTCCGTTTTTCTAAAATGCTTAAATAAAATGTAATAGAATTTTCTAAGGAGTTTTTGGGGAGTTAACAATAGTTAATGGAGGAGTTTATTGTGAGGTGAGAATTTAGTAGTTGTTAACAAAGCGCTCTATTTTTGTGGCGTTATGTTAATATCGAAACTTAAATCAGTGTATCAGGCCTTGCGGCCTTTTCCAATTAATTAATTCAAACAATAAACAAATGAAAAGAATTCTTGGAGCTTTAATCTTGATTTTCTTTGTTGCATTCTTAGTGAATGCACAGGAAATTACTACAAGTGGCAAGGTTGTTTCTGCATCTGACGGGCTTCCTGTGCCAGGAGCCAGTGTTCTGGTGAAAGGAACGACCCTGGGTACCATCACCGGCATTGATGGTGACTTTTCCCTTGCAACCGAACAGGGTGCTGTTCTTGTTGTTTCCTTTATTGGTTTTCAGCCGGTTGAGATAGCGGTGACCGGACAGTTTTTAAATATCTCGCTTAAAGAGGACGTTCGGGATATTGATGAGGTAGTTGTTGTGGGCTATGGGGTCCAGAAAAAAAGTGTGGTAACAGCTGCCATCAGCCGGGTGAGTGCCGAAGATTTAAATGTGGCCAAACCTTCGCGTGTAGAAGATGCCTTGAAAGGTAAGGTATCGGGGGTTCAAATTACCCAAAGTTCAGGTCAGCCAGGTTCTGATTCCAAGGTGCGAATTCGTGGAATTGGCACCATCAATAATAGTGAACCTCTTTACATTGTGGATGGCATGCCCGTAGATGGGGGCATCAATTATTTGAATCCTGTGGATATTGAATCGGTGGAGATCTTGAAGGATGCTGCCTCTGCAGCCATCTATGGGGCTCGTGCGGCCAATGGTGTTGTATTGGTTACCACCAAAAGCGGGAAAGAGGGCAAAGCAGTTGTTAGTTACGATTTCAGTTATGGCTGGCAAAATCCATGGAAGAAAAAATCGGTTTTAAATGCCACCGAATACATGGTAATCATCAACGAAGCGTTGATCAACGATGGCAATTCACCCCGCTATTCCAATGAGGAGATTGCCAAAGCCGGTGTTGGTACCGATTGGCAGGATGAAACTTTCAACTACGATGCTCCTGTGCAAAACCATCAGGTCAGTATTAGTGGCGGTACTGATAAAGGTAATTATTTCCTTTCTTTTGGTTACTTCAATCAGGAAGGGATTGTTGGCGGTAATTATGATCGTTCTAATTACGAGCGTTATAGCATCCGAAGCAATTCGACCTATAAGATATTTGAAGATCTTAATAGGGATTACCTCAATGCTGCTCGCGTGGGTGTGAGTATCGGTTATTCACGAAGTCTTTCCAAGGGTATTGAAACCAACTCCGAGTATGGTTCCATCCTAGGTAGTGCTGTTACTTTTTCTCCTTTGGTTCCGGTGTATGCCGATGAGAATACAGCCGCCTCAATTCTCGCCGAGCATCCTTACGCAGTCAAGGATAAGAACGGTAATGTCTTTTCCCTTCCACCCTCCGGTTTTCAGGAGTTGGCCAATCCTGTCGCTATGTTGAATCAACCCACCTCAGGGGTTGGAAATGATGATAAAATTGTGGCCAATTTTTGGGTCGAAATTGATATTTTGAAAGGTTTGAAATTTAAATCCAGCTATGGTGGCGACCTTTCTTTTTGGGGCTCCGACGGTTATACCTTCCCATATTATTTGTCGAGCCAAGGAAAATACTTAGATTATAGTACTGTTCAGAGTGAAATGAACAGGGGTTTTAAATGGCAGGTTGAAAACGTATTGAGTTATAATACCTCCATCAATAAACACAACATCACTGCGGTATTGGGGCAGTCGGGACAAAAATACACTTATCGTAATTTGGGCGGAAATGACCGCGATTTGTTGGAAACAGATCCCGACAAAGCCAACATCAATT
The DNA here is from genome assembly GCA_018054835.1 of Breznakibacter sp. Classification (GTDB taxonomy): domain Bacteria; phylum Bacteroidota; class Bacteroidia; order Bacteroidales; family Marinilabiliaceae; genus JAGPIS01. The sequence goes on from JAGPIS010000084.1 coordinate 6,025, forward strand.
CTTCCATAGCCGATCCAACCCTAGGAAGGGTTTGGGGGGGAACTGGTGGTTATGACCAAGCAACCCTTGCTTCCTATTTCGGAAGGCTTGATTACAATTTTGATGAGCGGTACATGTTGCAGCTGACCCTTCGGCGTGATGGTTCCTCTAACTTTGGGCCGAATAACAAATGGGCTACCTTCCCGGCTGTTTCTGCTGGTTGGAACATCTCTAATGAAGGTTTTATGGATAACCGCCCAGATTGGTTTTCGGCATTAAAACTACGAGCCAGTTGGGGTAAAAATGGTAACGAACGGATTGGTGGATTTCGATATTCCTCTTTGATGAATGGTGGCCAAAATTACTACTTTGGTGGCTCATACGCTGTAAATCCTACTGATCCCACTGTTATCGGGGATATTTTGGGAACCATGCAATACGGGAGTTCTCCAGGTGCCCTTGCCAATCCCGACATCCGATGGGAGGAGTCGGAGCAGCTTGATCTTGGTTTTGAAGCTCGCTTCTTCAACAACAGTCTGAATTTTGGCTTCGACTATTTTAAGAAGACAACCAATGGTATGTTGATGGATTTACCCATTCCTAGCTATGTGGGGCAGAGTGCGCCACTGGGTAACGTAGGAGATATGGAAAACTGGGGTCTTGAGTTTGAGTTGGGCTTCAGACAGACTCTGGGTCAGGTTAAGGTGAATGTGTTGGCCAATGCCTCATATTTGCGTAATGAGTTGATTAATCTTGGCAATGCTTCCGGAGAGGCTATTTATGAAAATGCTGGAGCCACCGGAGTCGGTAGCTACGTCAAAGGGAAGAACGGCGAAGTTTTCCCCTATTTCTATGGTTACTTAACTGATGGAATCCTCCAAAATCAAGCGCAAGCCGATGCCTATAACAGTAAGTTTGGTCAAAAGGCGAAGCCGGGTGATGTGATCTTCAGAGATATTGCCGGTGCGGTAGATGAAAACGGCAAGGTGATGGGTGATGGCCAGATTACCGATGCCGATAAAACCAAAATTGGGAAAGGTATGCCCGATTGGACTTATGGCTTGACCCTGGGTGCAGAGTGGAAGGGGTTTGATGCCAATATCTTCTTCCAGGGTGCGGCAGGCAACGACATCTTTGATTACTCAATACGTGGAGATATCCCGGCGATGAATCGTCCTTCTTGGATTTTGGATCGTTGGGTGGGTGAAGGAACTTCCAATAGTCTGCCCCGTATGACCAATGCCAACCCGAATGGAAACTGGCGTTCTTCGGACTTGTATATCAAGGATGGATCGTACTTAAGGTTGAAAACTGCTCAGTTGGGCTACACCCTGCCAGCCAGTTTGACGCAGAAAGTCTCTATCCAAAAACTACGCTTCTACGTATCTGCCGAAAACCTCTTTACCTTAACCGGATATGAAGGTTTTG
>JAGPIS010000085.1 GCA_018054835.1 Breznakibacter sp.
AATATCCTGAGGATTAAGGCCCGAAAGGCCATTTTGTTGAGATTGAAGCTCGTTGGCATCACTTGAAGGATCGGACACATCCATCCCTGCTGAAGAGATGATCACCCCATCCACCACATAAAGAGGCTCATTGTTACCACGCAAACTGTTGGTTCCACGGATGCGCACACTCACGGCTCCACCTGGATTACCTGAGTTTCCGGTGACTTGGATGCCAGGAGCACGTCCTTGGAGCAAAAGATCCACAGAAGGGTATTGGCGTGCCACTTCATCTTTTTCCTTGATACTGGAAACAGAACCGGTGACGTCTCTCTTTCGAACTTCACCATAACCAATCACCACCACCTCATTCAAATCCTTCATCTCCTCTTCCAACACAACATTTATACGGTTCTTCCCGGAGAAGGCAATCTCCTGTGTGGTAAAGCCAATAAATGAATAGATCATGGTGGCCTTTTCCGAAGTCAGCTTCAAACGGTAAACGCCATCAGGGTCGGTGATGGTTCCATTGGTGGTCCCTTTTTCCAACACAGTCACGCCGGGAATTGGAATCCCCATTTTGTCGGTAACCGTCCCATTTACAACTATTTTATCCTGTTGTGCGTATATAAAGCACGCATTCAGGAGTAAAACAAGCATCATCAATAGTTTTTTCATAACAAACTGGTTTTTTAACGCGTAATTATTTTGCAATAATAAACACTTGCTCACGTTTACACGCCCTAAAAATCGTTCACAAAGGAGGGGAAAAGAATTCAAATAAACATACCACCCAAAAAAACAAAACAAAGAACCCACAAAGTCGGGCAAAACATCAAGTTATTACTTATCAAACACATCCGCAACGCCCCATGAACAATTACCACTACCATACAGAATCATTATTCCACCAGATAAGCTAAAAAAAAGCGTAATTTTGCCTGCAACACTCGATTGCTTTTTTACACATAGTTTATAAAAAAATAATGAAAAGACCTTTCAAGTTAGTCACAATAGTTTTCATGCTGGTGGTGCCATTTGTGGCAGCATTCTCACAAGATCTAAAATTTGAAAAGATTTCGATTGACGAGGGTCTAAAAAGCAGCCGGGTGGTCAATTGCTTACAGGATCAGAAGGGTTACATCTGGTTTGCCACAAAAAATGGCATCGACAAGTATAATGGGAACAGCCTGACCCATTATGCCATGAACAACGACAATCCATTCCAAGACAACGACAATGTTCTGAACTGCATGATCCGTTCAAATTACTACGACATCATATGTGGCACTCTGAGCGGCAAACTGTTTTGCTACGAAAGGAAAACGGATCGCTTCAACGAACTGATGCTAACCGATGCCCCCGACATTCTTTTCAACATATCGGCTCTGGAAACCATGGACAATGGCGATATCTGGCTGGGCACTCCTTCGGGACTTTTCTTCTACAATAAGGAGAGGAAGGAGATTAAAAAAAGCCACCAGGGCGAATTGAACATCCGCTTCATCGAGAAAGATTCTTTGGGTCAAATTTGGGTAGGCACGTCCACCGGACTATTAAAAATCAAAGGCAACCAACAGCAGATTCAATCCGTCATAACCGGTCAAGACATCACAGCTATACATTTCGGCAGGGATTTGATCCTCTGCGGCACGCAAGATTCCAAAATCCTGACATTAAACCACCAGAACGCCGAATCACAACAGGACAACTACACACAACAATCACTCAACCACAACTTTACAGTCAAAATAACCAAAATCATTGGCCTCCCCGGTGGCGACATTGCCATTTCGTTGGATGGCATGGGCGTTTACATTGCCGACCAGGAACTGAACATCAAACAGCACATCACCCACAACAACAACGACCCACATAGTTTGTCGTCGAACAGTGTCCACAACATCTTCGTCAGCAACGAAAATATTCTGTGGATATCAACCTATGGAGCAGGGGTCAATTACTTCAATCCCAACAAGAAACCATTCAAGTCAATACAGCACCAACCATTTTTACCCAACAGCCTGCGCAACAACTATGTGAAATCAATCATCACCGATAAGAATGGAAACATCTGGATCGGCACCAAACAGGGCATCAGCATCTACAACCCTCAAGATGGGCAATGGCAACACATCCCCAAACTGGGTCAGGCCAACCCAAAAATGTTTCACGTCATGGCCATGTACCTGGGAGATGGCCACGACATTTGGATTGCCAGCTACGGCAATGGTTTGTTAAAAATTAACAGCGCCACCCACCAAATCCAACAATTCAAAAAGGAAGACAAAGACAACTTCAGACCCAACAGCAACCACCTTTTCGATGTGATGGTTGACAAAATGGGACGTGTGTGGACAGGCGGGATCTGGGGTCAACTGGCCATCCTCCAAGAGGGAAAGCGGCAAAATCTCAACATAGGCAACACCAGATGTATTTTGGAACATCAGAATAAGGTTTATGTAGGCACCTCGTCAGGGTTGTTTATCATCGACGCCAACGACTTTTCCATAACACGACCCAAAGACAACATCCTATTAAACAGCCAAATCAACACCATCCGCCAGCATCCCACACTTGATCAGTTGTACATTGGAACCGAAACTCAGGGACTCATCAACTTTTCGATGTCAGACCAAGCTGTGGTCAACTACGCCACTGAAAATAAATTGGCTGAAAAAACAATCCGGAGCATCATCTTCGACCATGAAACCCACCTGTGGATTGGAACAACCAGCGGGATTTATAAAATCAGCCACGACCAAAATGCCGCCAGCTTTAACAAAGACGATGGCACCGCCAGCTCCGAGATAACAGAAAATTCGGCAGCCATGGACAATCAGGGCATTCTCTATTTTGGCACCCCAAGGGGCATCACCACCTTCAATCCCTCAGAGATCAAGCCATCAAGCCAAATGGTCTCCCCCATCCTCCGGGAAATGAAGATTTCGGGCAAATCACTGGAGATAACCCCCGACGGGCCACTGTTTTCGAACCTCAATTTACAAGATGAAATAACTTTAAAACACCATCAGAATTCAATATCCATTATTTTTGATGCCATCGGCTACACCAACCCCGAAAAATTCAAATTCCAATGGAAGCTGGAGGGTTTCGACAACGAATGGATAACCCCTACCAACAACAAGGAAGCCATCTTTTCGAACCTGGCACCGGGTCGATACACCTTTATGCTGAAAGTATCGAACGATGACCAACTTTGGCAACCCTCCATCAAGACACTGAACATCAACATATCCAGCCCATTTTGGAAAACAACCTATGCCTACATCCTCTATACCATTCTCCTCGGGGGAATTATGTTTTCTATTGTCCGGTTTTACAGAATCCTCCTGCTGAAAAGGAACATGCAGGAGAAACAGGATTTCTTTATATCGGTGGCGCACGATTTAAGGACTCCATTGACCCTCTTGAAGCTGCCGGTGGAGAAAATGATGCAGCAAGTGGACGAAGAACAGGCTCCGGATCAGAATCTGCAAATCATGAAGAAAAACATTGACCGGCTAACCAACATGGTCAACCAACTTCTTGATTTTCAAAAGGCCGACTTAAAAAAGATGAAACTTCAGGTGGAACGCATCGACCTCATGGAGCATCTTAAACGGATCGTCTCATACTTTGAACCAATCAAAAATGAAAAAGGCATCACCACCATTTTCAAAATTGATCAGTCGAACACTTACACCGTATGGGTGGATTTGCCCAAATTCGAGAAAATTATCTTCAACATACTCTCCAACGCCTACAAATACACCCCAAACCAAGGACGAATTGAGATCGTGGTCAAGGAGAACAACAAATCATACGCCATCGAAATAACCGACAATGGCGAAGGCATCCCAAAAGACCAGCAAAAACACATATTCCAGAATTTTTACAGAGCCTCCAATGCCATCAACTCGCAAGAAACGGGCAGTGGTGTGGGTCTATTGCTCTCAAAGCAATTGGCCGAATTACACCATGGCCAAATCAGCTTCACCAGCGAATTTAAAAAAGGCTCCACTTTCACCGTGACTCTACTGAAAGGTGACAAACACTTTGCTCCCGAAGAGATTAAAACAGCCGGTCAACCCAAAAGCAAAACAAACCTCCCGTGCCATGCGGAAGAAAACAGAGCGCACCACTCCAATCTGCCGAAGCTATTGATCATTGAAGACAACACCGACATCATCAAACTGATGGAATCGGAACTTCAATCCAATTACAAAATATTCAAAGCCGCCAATGGTGCTGAGGGCATAGAAATGGCCTTCTCCATCTCCCCCGACATCATTCTATCCGACATCATGATGCCCGAACTAAATGGTTTCCAAGTCTGCGCCAGATTAAAAAGCGACATACGAACATGCCATATCCCGATCATTTTAATGACGGCTCTGAGCTCGAAAGAGTACAAAGCTGACAGTTTGGATCTTGGAGCCGATGCCTACATCGAGAAACCATTCGAGATGGAATTGCTGAAAGCTCAACTGAATAACCTGATCAATAACCGTAATTTATTGAAAAAGAAGTTCCTGGTTCCTGCATCCAACCTTGAGGATGTCAGCCCATCCAATACAGACCAGGAGTTTTTAACAAAAATCAGAAATTACATCCTCGAAAACCTTGACACTCAGGAATTGTCGGTTGAAAGCACGGCTGCAAGCATCGGCATCAGCCGACCGGTGCTATACCGTAAAATCAAGTCGCTCACCAACTTGTCGCCCCAACAATTCATCCTGATCATCAAACTCAAGGAAGCTGCCAGAATCATGAAGCACGATCATAAAAATATCAGTGAGACAGCCTATATGACTGGATTTTCAGATCCAAAATATTTCAGCATGCTGTTCAAGAAGCAATTTGGAATCACGCCCAGCCAATTCCTGAAGGACACCAGCAACCCTACAACCGATTCACAACCAAACACATAAAACAATGACACAAAAGACGCTATATTTCAACCCTCTATCCTCGCCCATCTATTTGATGCCCAAACCTGTGGGCGCCACCTGCAACATCGAGTGCACCTACTGCTACTATCTCGAAAAAGAGATCCTCTATGGCAAGGGGAAGCAGAACTTCATGAGCCTTGAACTCCTGGAGACCTTCACCCGTGAATACATCGAGGCACAGCCCACACCCCATGTGATGTTCACTTGGCATGGGGGCGAAGCATTGTTGCGGGGCATCGACTTCTTCAAAAAAGCCCTCGAATACCAGAAACGCTATTCGCGCGGCCAGGAGATCGTCAACTCCCTACAGACCAACGGCATCCTACTGAACGATGAGTGGTGCCGCATCTTCAAGGAGAACAATTTCCTCATCGGCATCTCGCTCGACGGCCCCAAGCATTGCCACGACCAATACCGTCTCGACCGGCGCGGACAAGGCACTTTCGACAAAACCATGCAGGGCATCCGCCTGTTACAGAAGCACAAAGTGGAGTTCAATGTGCTGGCGGTGGTAAACAATTACAATGTGCAGTACCCGCTCGAGGTGTACCGCTTCTTCAAAAGCATCGGTGCGCAATACATCCAGTTCACTCCTGTGGTGGAGCGCATGGCCGAACGAATGGATGGACTTAAGCTGTTGTCGCGTAAAAACAAAGAGGTGGTGGCCGTCACCGAGTGGTCGGTCCCTGCTTTGGCTTTCGGACAGTTTATGACGACCATCTTTGATGAGTGGTTGAAAGCCGATGTGGGGCGTTTCTTTGTCACTCTATTCGATGCCACACTGGCCGGTTACATGAACGTGTCGCCGGGCACCTGCGTATGGGCAAAAACCTGCGGCCATGCAGGCGCTATGGAGTTCAACGGTGATGTCTATTCGTGCGACCATTATGTGTTCCCCGAGTACAAACTGGGCAACCTCAACACCTCGTCGATGGTCTCCATGATGCTGTCGCCCGAGCAGATGCGCTTCGGCCAAGCCAAGTACGACACCTTGCCCAAGCAGTGCAGGGCATGCGAATTCCTGGCGCAGTGCTATGGTGAGTGCCCTAAAAACCGGATCATCAAAAGCGCCGATGGTGAGGAGGGGCTCAACTACCTGTGCGCCGGTTTCAAACACTATTTCAATCACGTGAAGCCTTACATGCAGTTCATGGCCAATGAGCTCCGCCACCAGCGTTCACCCATGAGTGTGATGCAATGGGCACGGGAGAAGAAGAAATAAGGTGGGATCCGACCAACGGCATAGCCGTGGCATATTTTTGAAACCAATGTCACAAATGATCCATAAGGTGCAGCCCACCGCAATATTATTGGATTGTCATGGGTTGATGACAACAATATCCAGAGGCGTTGCCCGAACCAATATTATTGTCCGGATTTAAGCAAATATTGCGTGGGGATTGACCCTTTGGATATAAAAAAACTGCAACCATAAGACTCACAGTTTTGTTTGGTCGGGGTGACCCGATTCGAACGGGCGACCTCTACGTCCCGAACGTAGCACGCTACCAACTGCGCTACACCCCGATGACAAGATGGTGTTGTCTATTACAAAAATATAGGTTATTTTGTTTGGTCAAACCTTTTTGGTCAAAAAAAACAATAATTTCCAACTCTAGTTATATAAAAAAAGGACAATCCGTTAGACAGATGGATGAACCTGAGCCATCACTTCCAAGGGATGCGGTAACCCACGTTCCACTCAATAAAGTCGGCCTGCGACAGGTTGTGGGCGAAAATATTGATCCCCACAAACATATCATTTTTGAAATGGTATTTCAATCCGGCGCGTTGATACAGAGCAGGCTTTTTGTGAGGCAGATCCTTCCGCCACAGGTAAACGCCCAATTGGGTGACAATGCTCAACCGGCTGATGCAGAACTCATGACTCCCATACAAACCCAAAGAAAAGCGGTCGCTGGCATTGGCGCTCAACAGTTTTTCGGCATTTCCATTGGCCGACACCTCGATATCGCTACCCAACCACTCGTCATAGGTCACATCGAGGCCTATGCCGGCTTTGCTTTTATGGCTGAACTGCCGCATAAAGGCTGTGGAGAAGGAGTACATTTGATACATCACACCTTGGTAGGTATCGTTCAATCCCACGTATTTGGTTGTATCAAACTCCTCACGCTTGATGCCCATGCCAAGGGCAAAATACACTTCGTTTCGTTTTTCATGTTTGATATCGTATCGACGCTCAAAACGGGGAGTCTCCTTCAACGAATAACTGACCGAAATATAAGGCGAAAAGAGGTTCAATCCCTTATTGGGTTTTTGAATGGCTCCATTAGAAAAATGAGTAGCTTCCACGCCGGCAGCCAAAATCCAATGGGGTGTCAAGTAATAGTTGTATTCAGCACCCAAACCCACATAAACGGTACGGTAGGACCCGATGGCTATGTTGAAAGGGTTGTCGTTCTGATCGTAGGGACGCCAGTTGTAAGTCAGGCCAAACCCAATCTGGTAAAGCAATGCTGAGCGGTTCCAACG
>JAGPIS010000086.1 GCA_018054835.1 Breznakibacter sp.
AAATTGAAAAAACTTCTCCTGGCCATTTGCCTTTTTCCCCTGGTTAGTTATGCTCAATCGCCGGCACAGTTGGTTGTGAGGGTGGACGATATGGGGTCTTTTCATTCGGCCAATAAAGCAAGCATCGAAGCCTTTAACCATGGGATTGCCCGCACTGTTGAAGTGATGGTGGTGGCACCCTGGTTTCCCGAGGCGGTAAAAATGCTTAAAGATAATCCCCAAGTTGATGTGGGGGTGCACCTTACTTTCACCAGCGAATGGGATAATGTCAAGTGGCGACCATTGACTCATTGTCCGGGGTTGACCGACCACAATGGTTATTTCTTGCCCATGATGTCGCCCAATCCCGCCTATCCTGCTCTTTCGGTCAAGGAGAGTGGTTGGGTACTTGATGAGGTTCTACAGGAGGCCCGGGCTCAAATTGAGTTGGCGCTTCGTAATCTGCCTCAAATTAGTCATATATCAGTCCACATGGGGGCAACCGGTTTTGCGCCGGAAGTTTCAGTGGCCATACGTAAGCTGGCGTTAGAATATAACCTATCGGTTGTGGATGCCGAGGACGACAAGTTTCAATATGTGAATATGGGTGAAACGGCTGCTTCATTGATTGACGTGTTGGGGAAATTGGAAGCCGGCAAGCGATACATGCTGGTGGAACATCCCGCCCTTGATAATGAAGAGATGGAGAGTGTTGGTCATGCCGGCAACCTGGGTGTTGGTCATGACCGGCAAAACGTCACCAACCTGCTCACCCATCCCGATGTTGTCAAGAAAGTGAAAGAGCAGAACATCCAACTGAGCCGTTACAATGATTTTGCCAAAGCTTTGCCACGGCAAGCAGCCGATAAAAAGTTCAATAAGGCGATGGGTCAATTCCTGAAAGCTGTTGCCCGCGATAGCGTAGCTTTGCACAGCATCATGGTGGTTAAGGATGGGCATGTGGTGGCCGAAAAGTGGCTTAATGGTAGGGCATTTGACCAGCCTCACGCGCTGTTTTCGGTTACCAAGTCTTTTTCAGCAACCGCTATTGGTTTTGCAGTTGATGAGGGACTTTTGAAGGTGACGGATAAGGTCATCTCTTTCTTTCCCGAAAAACTGCCCGCAGAGGTGAGCGATAACCTGAAGAAACTTGAAATTCGCCATCTCTTGACCATGACAACCGGCTTTGGTTCCAACCCCGGAAAAGAGATTCCCAAGAGGGATAGTGTGGATCTGGTGAAAGGTTTTTTGTCGATGCCCTTGGAGCACGAGCCGGGAACTTTCTTCCTCTATTCCAGTATGAACAGCTATATGTTGTCGGCCATCATCCAAAAAGTAAGCCACCAAAAGCTGGCCGACTTTCTTTATCCGCGTCTGTTTCGCCCGCTTGGAATCACCGGGTTTACTTGGAAGGAAAGTTTGCAGGGGATCAACCAGGGCGGCTGGGGCTTGAACCTTCGAACAGAAGATCTGGCAAAGATGGGTCTTTTCTTCCTGCAACGTGGCAGTTGGAATGGCAAGCAACTCTTGTCGCAGGCATGGATTGATGAAGCTTCAACTTTTAAAGTAGCCTCCTATTCGAGCGATTGGTTGCTCGATCAAGGAAAAACTAAAAAGAAGGATCTCGATTGGTTTCAAGGCTACTGCTATCAAATGTGGCGTTGCCGAAACAATGGTTTTAGAGCCGATGGGCTTAATGGACAGTTCATTATTGTTCTGCCAGAGAAGAATTGTGTGGTGGCCATGACTGCCGACCACAAAGATATGCAGCAACAACTCGATCTAGTGTGGAAGTATCTCTATCCATCCTTTTGACGAGTTTTTGTGACTTTTTAATAAAGCCCCGGTACTCATGTTTCGGGGCTTTATTGATTTTTGTGCCTCCTTTCCTCCGTTTTTTTGCGTGTCGTAGCCTGTTTCCCGTTTGCGGGTAATCCCTTTTTTTTTACCTTGTCGGGGATTCAAAGAATGGTCTTTCAAAAACAAAGTCATGATAGGTAGAATATCGATGGTTTCAGCCATCGGATCCCTGGCTGTGCAGGTGGTTTGCGGGCAGAATGTGAAAGGGAGAGCAGAGCAAGAAAATGGAGAGAATCAAAAACGCCCCAACATCCTTTTCATCCTCTCCGACGACCACACCGCGCAAGCCTGGGGGGTATATGGGGGCATCTTGAGCCAATATGCCAGAAATGAAAATATCCGTCGTTTGGCACGGGAGGGGTGTGTACTGGAGAACAGCTTCTGCACCAACTCCATTTCGGTGCCCAGCCGGGCAGCCATTTTAACGGGCCAATACAGCCACCAGAATGGGGTTTATACTTTGGCCGATGCGCTTTCGCCCGATAGCGCCAATGTGGTAAAAACCATAAGGGAGAGTGGATATCAAACTGCCCTGTTTGGTAAGTGGCATTTGAAACAGGAACCCTCCGGTTTTGACCATTATGCTGTTTTCCACGACCAGGGTGAATACCGCAATCCGGTATTTAAAACTGCAGACAATTGGATCGATGATGACAAAGGTAACAATGGCCGTCGCGCGATGGGCTTTTCCACCGACTTGGTTACCGATAGTACCATCAATTGGATAAAGAACTGCGACAGGAGCAAGCCCTTTTTGATGTTTTGCCATTTTAAGGCTACCCATGAACCTTGGGATTATCCCGAGCGTTTTGCCAATCTATTCGATGGGATTGAGATTCCGGAACCTGAAAATATGATGGAGTTTTTTCCATCTCCTTCGGGCAGGTCTTTTAAGGGTCAAACATTGGAAACCATTGGGCGAAATTGGGAATATGCTTCCGAGGCGCCCGACAAATGGTGGTGTCAATATCCCGGTTTGCCCTTCAGCACACAAGGGATGGACAGCATCAGCGCTCGAAAAAAAATCTATCAGAAATTCATCAAGGATTATCTGCGTTGTGGAGCTGCCATTGATGATAATATTGGAAAGCTCTTGTCCTTCCTCGACCAGGAGGGTTTGAGCCGTAACACCGTGGTTATTTATGTATCGGACCAGGGATTTTTCCTGGGCGAGCATGGCTTTTACGACAAACGGATCATGTACGAGGAGTCGATGCGCATGCCTTTTGTGATCCGTTTCCCACAAGAGATCCCGTGTGGAACCCGTAATAGAGACATCATTCAAAATACCGACTTTGCTGCATTGTTGGCTGATTACGCCCATGCCAAAGTTCCAAGTGGAAGTATTGGTCAAAGTTTCCGAAGCAATCTGAAAGGGAAAACGCCCAAGGGGTGGCGACAATATGCTTATTACCGCTATTGGACCCATCATGAAATACGGCCGGCTCACATGGGAATCCGCAGCGACCAGTACAAACTGATTTTCTTTTACGGACACCCGCTGAATACCAAAGGTAGCAGCGCTAATCCAACCATACCAATGTGGGAGTTTTACGATTTGAAAAAAGATCCCCATGAAAACCACAATGTTTACCATCAACCCCGCTATCAAAAGGTGATTGATGAAATGAAACGAGAATTGTTGGAGCAGCGCAAGCTTTGCGGGGATGTGGATGGAAACAATCCTGTTATGGAACATATCATGCAACAATATTACTGGTAATCTTTTTTGAAAATTAAATTTAATACCGATGAAGTTGATCAGGCAGGTTTTGTCAAATCGAATGTCGTATGGTACGCTGGGTGCTGGTGCATTGCTCTCGGCCACAGGTGGAGTAGAGGCGCAAACTGGTGTGAAATCCGACCGTCAGCCCAATATTGTGCTGATTGTCACCGACGATTTGGCTTTTTCCGACATGGGTTGTTATGGAGCCGATGATATCGCCACCCCGAATTTGGACAGCTTGGCACACAATGGTGTCCGGTTTACCAATTTCTATGCGGCTCAGGCTGTCAGCAGTGCTTCCCGGGCGGCCATGATGACGGGGTGTTATCCGGCCAGGGTTGGTTTGCAAGGGGCTTTGACCCCGGGTTCGCCATACGGCATCAATGAAAGTGAAACTACGGTGGCTGAAATGCTACTGGAGGCTGGTTATGCCACAGGAATGGTTGGGAAATGGCATTTGGGCGATATTGAGCAGTTTTTGCCCACTCAACATGGATTCCAAAGTTATTTCGGCATCCCCTATTCCAACGACATGTGGCCTTATCATCCTCAGAAAATAGCTTTTCCACCGCTACCTTTGATGGAAAACAACCGTGTGGTGAAGATCCTTGAAGATCAAACGGAGCTGACCACTTGGTACACCGACCGTGCCACCCGGTTCATTGATGAGCACCACGACAGGCCTTTTTTCCTCTACCTGGCGCACAACATGCCCCATGTGCCACTGTATGTTTCCGATAAGTTCAAGGGGAAATCCAACCGTGGTTTATATGGCGATGTGATCATGGAGATCGATTGGTCGGTGGGCGAAGTGATGAAAGCCTTGAGGAAATATGGTATTGATGAGAATACCCTGGTGATTTTCACCTCCGACAACGGCCCCTGGTTATCGTATGGCGACCATGCCGGCTGTGCCCTCCCGCTTCGCGAGGGAAAACATACCACCTGGGATGGTGGTCATAGGGTGCCATGCATTGTGAGTTGGCCCGCTGCAGTGGCCAAAAATATGGAGTGTCAACAGGCTGCCATGAATATTGATTTTTTACCAACCATTGCCCAAGTGTCAGGCGCCAAGCTTCCTGATAAACCCATCGATGGGAAAACCATGATGCCTCTGCTGACAAATCCAGAGGATGCAGTAAGCCAGCATGAAGCCCTATATTTTTATTACGAGACACACCTTCAGGCGGTGCGCTCCGGTAAATGGAAGCTTCATCTCCCACATTCCTACAGCAGTTTGAATGGGCGTTCCGGAGGAAAGGATGGCATGCCGGTGCCTTACGAGACACTTAAAACAGATTGGACGCTTTATGATTTGGGAAAAGATATTTCGGAATCGAACAATCTTTATGGCCAGTTTCCCGAAGTGGAATTACTCATGAAAGGCTTTGCCGGGAAGGCTGCCGATGAGTTGGGTAATGAAAAAAATAAAGGGTATGGACAACGCAAACCAGGTTATGCACCTGGGTATGTTTATGAGCCACAGAAAGTCACCAATTTGGCTGTCGGGGCGGAGGTGTCAATTGTGGCACCCTTCAAAACCTTTGAAAAGGGGAATAAGGGATTGCTTGCCGATGGTATCACAGGAACCATGCAACACAACGATGGTTGTTGGCTTGGATTTAATGGCGATGATATGGATGCCGTTCTGAAATTGAAATCGCCAGTCCAGGCTACCTCCATTTCAGTGAACTTTCTCAACAACCCGTTGTCGTGGATCTTTGAACCGGTAAAGGTGGATCTCTATTATTCCGTTGATGGAAAAAAATTCAAGAAAGTAGAAGTGGTCACTCGCTCAGTGCAAGAGGTCTCTTCCTGCCAGATTGTCACCTATTCAGCCCTGGTATCGAGAAAAGTATCCAAATTGAAGGTGGTGGCCAAGAGCATTGGCATGTGCCCTCAAGGGCATGCCGGTTATGGCAGCAAGGCGTGGATGTTTGCCGATGAGGTGGTTGTGAAGTAGCAAATGATTTAAGAAAGCAAGGCGCAGGTGGCTGATGTGTCTCCTGCGCTTTGTTGTTATGGTTTCGTGATGCCCATTAGGCTGTTTAGTAATAGATTGGTGGCCTCTTTTCGTGCCTTTAGGAAATTGTTTGTTTCACCATCTTCCTTTTTTGTCAACCTTGTGGCAAAAAAATAGACATTGTCGGATGTTTCCAAGTAACCCACATGCCATCCAATCTCTTTCCCGTTGCGTGTGACCCAACCTGTTTTGTCCCTCATGATTTGGTGGTCTGATTGCTTCGAAATCATGATCTCCTTAACGGTATTCATGGTTGAGTCGGAAAACGGAAGGCTGTTATGGTAAAGTTTGATTAGGAATTCAATTTGTTCCTTTGGGGAGATGGCAAATTCACCTTCAAGCCAGAAATTAACGCATTCCTCAGTAATGAGTCCGTTACCATATTTCATTTCCTTAAGGATTCTTCGATATGTCTTTTTGCCAATGCGCCTGGCAACCTCTTCGTAGAACCATACGGTTGAGTTTTTAAAAGCTTCCTCCAGATTGGTGTCGCGGTTCCACGATTCAAGAGATCTTTTTTTGCCATCCCATTGGATCTGCTGTTCTTTATTCTTCACTGCTTTTAACTCCAATGCTATCAAAGAATTTGGGATTTTAAAGGTGGAGGCTGGCAGGGTGGCAATTAGAGCATCCTGCTGGTCCGTGTAGATCCATTTTTGGTTTTTAAAATCAAAGATGGTGGTGCTACCTGCCAATCCCAGGCTATCCAAATACTTTTGAGCGGCAGTTTGAGCCAGGAGCGAGGCAGGGAAAAAAACCAGTAACAAAACCCATATTGGTTTCATTGATTTATCTCAATTGTTCCCGTATAACTCATAGCACTCCGGTTGGTGCCCAAAACCGTTAATGTGGCACTGCCGTTTTTGAAGATGTCGAGTGTTAGGTTGAATGTTTCGTTTTTGCCACTCACCTCCATCACCACAAGGTACCCTTTCTTGGTTTTGGTGAGGGTGTATTTGCCTGGTTTGTTCTCAAACTTGATGCCGGCATCGCCACCATAGGCCATGCCCGCATAACCTCTGCCAAAAAAGGGGAGACTGGCATTTACCTGTTCTGGCGTCACCTTCAGGTGGTTGGGGTTGGTGGTCAGGTCGATGGTTCTGAATCCCTGCGGATGTGCCCTGTCGGCTGTGAAAGTATAATTTCCACCATTGACCAGCGAATCGGTCTTCTGTTCCTGCGCAAGCCTCTTTTGTGCCCTCAACTCTTTTTTTGATAATTGCTGGGCCGAAAGGTTGAAACTCAAAGTCATCAATATAGTCAGGATGCTAACAAATAGTGTTTTCATGATGTCTTGTTTTTGTTGCAATGATTTGATATTGTATCTATTGAACAATTTTTGTGCCATCTTGTTCATTGCTCTGGGTTCTCCAGTGCCAGCAACCCGGTGTATGGATCGCCTTCAATGCCCAACAGGCTGGCAAAAGCAGGCTCTGTTTTGTAGCCTTGTTGCTTCAACTTAATGATATCTTGTCGGAATGGCTCGCCCCGTTCACAAAGCAGACGGTGTTCGATAACCATGTGGCGGTAAGCATTTTGTAGCCGGGTAGGTATGTCCTGTCCGAATATTTCTATTTCAAAATCATCCACTCTAAAATTTGCCTTGACAGACAAGGTATTTTGGTGTTCGCAGGTTTTAATGGTGAATCCTTCCATTTGGTCAAATAGGTCCTTGATGGTGCGGGCAAACTCTCCCAACTCTTTGAAACAGCAGATGACATCCAAGTCACTGTTTT
>JAGPIS010000087.1 GCA_018054835.1 Breznakibacter sp.
GCGCCCAAATATGCAGGCCGCATCATTGAAATAAGGGTCAAGGAATCGGACTTGGTGCAAGCTGGCGACACACTAGCTGTATTGGACATCCCTGAAGTCAACGCCAAGATGCAGCAAGCCCAAGGCGCACTCTATTCCGCCACCGGCCAATACGAAATGGCCTTACATGGCGCCACCAAAGAGCAGAAGGAACAAGTTGTGGCCATGTACAAAGCAGCCAAGGATCAATACGATTTTGCTAAAAAATCGCTGGAGAGGGTGCAAAACATGTTCAACGACAGCCTAGTATCACCCCAAGCCTACGATGAAGCATCCACCCGCTATAATATGGCGCTGGCTCAATACCAGGCTGCCTTGGCGAAACGCCAGGAAGTGGAAGGTGGCATTCGCGACGAGCAGATCAGAATGGCTCTTGGGCAGAAAAAACAAGCCGAAGGTGCCGTACAGGAAGTAACCACGGTGTTGAACGAACGCTTCATCATTGCCCCAAAGGAGATGACCATCGAAACCATTGCACTCAAGGAAGGTGAACTGGCCTTGCCAGGCTACAACATCTTTGTTGGTTATGAACCCCAAACCACTTGGTTCCGTTTTACCATCAGCGAAAGCCTGATCGGAAAATTCAGAAAAGGCGAACAATATCAGATACACCTACCCTTTGATAACAATGAAGTGATCAGTTGCAAACTGGTTGCAGTTAACGAGCTTTCGAAATATGGCAATCGCACCACCGCCTATCCTGCTTATGAACTGGGCGAGGCCGTTTACGAATTGAAATTTGTGCCTGAAGCGACACAGCAAGCCGCCCTGTTGTTCAACAACGCAACCGTATTACTGGAACATAAAAAGTAACGGGTTTCAAAACAGGATGATCAATTCGTAAAAACAAAAAACAAACCCATGAAATATTTTTTTCAATTGATGTGGCGGGAAGCCCAGCTCTTTAGAAGCAACTCTGTGGCGTTGCTTATATTTATAGGAGCACCCATACTTTACGCCATCCTTATTGGTAATGTGTATAAAAAAGCTGTGGTGAAGGATCTGCCTATCGCAGTGGTGGATTTGGACAACACCCCCCTTAGCCAGCGCATCATCGATGCCTTGGACGACAACCAATACATCAAGGTAAGCGAGGTGAAATACAACTCCGATAACATGAGGCAGACCATGACCCAGGGAAATATGACTGCCATTGTCACCATTCCGGATCGCTTCGAAGCCAATATCCAACAGAAACGCTATCCCGAGGTGAGCGTGGACATAAACGGGGCCAATATGCTCACGGGAAATTATGCTGCCACCGGCATCCAAACCTCCTTGACGGTGATCAATGCAGGAATTGAAATAGAGACGCTCAAAAAGAAAGGCACCCCTTCGGAGATCGCCATGGAACAGTTTGAAGCCTTCAAGATCAACCTCACCAGGTTCTTCAACCCCTCCAACAACTACCTGGTTTTCCTATGGCCGGGGATGTTGGCCACCATCATGCAGCAGGTTTTCCTGATCGTTTTGGCGTTGAGCTTCACCAAAGAATATGAGGATCGCACATTCGGGCAACTCCTGTCGCTATCGCGCAACCCATTCAAGATCCTGATGGTGAAAACCATCCCTTACATCATTATGGGCTCCATCCTTTGGTTCCCGCTGATCCATCTGTTTTTCCCGGCGTTCCAAATCCCAATGGTTGAAAACCTGGGAACCTTCTATTTCATCTCTGTGCTTTTTATGGTTTCGGTTTCATTCCTTGGCATGGCCGTCAGCATTGTGATGCCCACCCAGTTGAAGGCAACCGAAGTGTTGATGGTGATTGCCACCCCCAGCTTCATCATCAGCGGGCAGACTTGGCCATTGGAACAGATGCCCCAAGCCATTCAGGTAATGGCCAAGATGATCCCCCTCACCCATTATGCTGAAGCCTTCAGGGGTATGGTGATGTACAACTCGGGATTCAACGACTTGCTGCCCCAAATAAAAGCCATGGGCATCATTTTAGTTGTTACCCTGGTTTTGGCCCTATTGGCATTGTACTTCAAAATTAGAAAGACACCAGCCGAGGAGATCTAGGCCCACCGCCAAACCTCATCAATAAAAAGAGAGGCTGTTTCGAAAGTAAGATCCAATTACTTCTGAAGCAGCCTCTCTTTTGTTCTTTAAAAAACAAATTCCCTATTACTGAAAACCAAGAAAAAAGGGTTGCCTACCCGACAACCCCATAATCTTAACCTAACCCTAAACTATGAAAAAACACTCAATAAATATTCTTCAAAATACATGCCACTATTTTTAAAAATCAGAAGGTATATTTGAAGGCGATATTAATATTTTCCCTCACCTGGAATTTGGCGCTCTCATTGTCGAAATATCGTAGCTGCAACAAAACCCTGGTCGATAAAAAGCGGTTCACCCGCAAATCCAGAATGTTTTCCCAGTCGAAACGCTTCTGGCCATCCTTAGACATGTATTGATAAAATAGCTCCATCCGGGTATTGTAGGTGATTTCCCGGGTGATGTTCCATTTCCAGTTGGTGGTGATAGAAAAACCATTGATGACATTGCTCTTTTTATCCGCTGCGATCTTGAAGCGCGTCTGGTCAATCTTGGCCGTATCCGAAACAACGGTTACAATGGAGGTTAATGGCGAAAGCAGGATACTGAGCCCGTCACGCTTATAGTCCATACCTATAATATATTGCATATAAGCTGGGGACATAAACCCTGATAGCGGCCGCTTTTTCTCCGTGTCACTCTTGTCGTACCCATAAAAGAACTGGGTTTTAAAGGTGGTCAAAAAACTGTAATACCAATTATTGGCAGCTTTATGTCCGTACTTTGAGCTGATTTCGATAATATCGTCACTTAAGCGACGGCCAGTTTCGCCGCTGGTGAGGATGCCAATCTTATGAATCCCAGAGGACTCCCACTCATGTTTCTTATTTTTATAGATAGCTTTGAAACGCAAGTCACTCGAAAGGTTGATCGAGCTTTCCCCCCCCTTAGCCCAATTACTAAGATAGGTTTGCGACACCTGTAAATGCTCGGTGCCCGAGAAGAACCATGGCGAAACCTCTGCTTTAGGTTTGTCGATTTTCCGTTTTGTATCAATATCATCCAACGACAAAAGGCGCAGCATATTATCTTCCAGCTTCTTCTTGTCGAGCAGCCTGCCCTCTTTGATCGATCTGGACGGCTCGGGCACTTCGCGCCAGGTATATTTCACAAATGAAGGATTTGTCACGGCAACTTCGGTCATGGCACGATCCACGCCATAATCCTTGCTGAACAGATCCTTTGAAACGTGAGTTGTTCCCCCTTTATACAACTGTTGATAATCCATTAACCGTTGTTGCGCAATATTTCGCTGGAGATACTCGATCCCATACAAGTCGCGCACTTTAAAGAGGAGGTAAAAAGAATGCGGTTGATAATTCAAACCGGCCTTCCACTGAAACGATAACCTGTAAGGGTTTAAACGGCTTTGTGCCATGGTGGTGGAAGAAGAATAGAAATTGGCCTTCCATAAAACAGCTTCAGTATTCAACCGGAACTTCTCCTGATGGGTGGTTGCATGCTCACGGCTTAACTGGTCATACAAACTCTTTGGATGCTGATAATGAACAGACAATGGCAACCCACTTTGTGGATCTACCACCTGAGCAAACGCTGAGGTAAACAAGAAACAAAAAACAATTATTCCCGAATAGAACTTCATAATCTTTCCCAATTAATACAACAAGACATCATGGCTACAAAATTAATAAAATAGGTGGGGCGTTCGGGTCAGTTAACTTTTTTTGTTTTAAATCGCCATAATAGGTAGATTCAATCCCAATGATATGAAACAAATCATGAAATATCAAACCAAAAACAATTATTTTTAGCTCATGTAAAATACAAAATGAATTTGTATCTGCTCTTATCCCTCCTTTGCTCAAGGCGTTTTTTAAACATTAAAAAGCGCGATGGCTTTCCACGTCCTATGACCTTCTGAAAATCTACACCATTATCAAGAAAATGCTCAATTCAGTATTAAAAACATTTAAAACCATAGGGTTATGGAATTACCATTTGCAGAATCGTGGAAAATAAAGATGGTTGAGCCCATCCGCAAGAGCACGCGCGAGGAGCGCGAGAAATGGATCAAAGAGGCACACTACAATGTGTTCCAACTTACCGCCGACAAGGTTTACATCGACTTGCTCACTGACTCGGGCACCGGCTCCATGTCCGACCGGCAATGGGCAGCCATGATGGTGGGCGACGAGAGCTATGCAGGTGCATCCTCATTCATCAACCTAAAGAACGCCATCACCAACATCACCGGTTTCGAATACATCATACCCACCCACCAAGGACGTGCCGCCGAAAATGTGCTTTTCTCCTATCTTGTGAAGGAGGGTATGGTGGTGCCCGGCAACTCCCATTTCGACACCACCAAAGGACATATTGAGGGGCGCAAAGCCATTGCCCTGGATTGCACTGTGGATGAGGCCAAAAACACCCAACTCGAAGTGCCCTTCAAAGGGAATGTGGATCCACGGAAGTTAGAAGAAGCACTGGCCACATATGCCAGCAGGGTTCCTTTTGTGATCGTCACCATCACCAACAACACCGCTGGCGGGCAACCCGTCAGCATGGAAAACATGCGCGAGGTGCGCGCCATCGCCAACCGGTACAACAAACCGGTGCTGTTCGATTCGGCCAGGTTTGCCGAAAATGCCTATTTCATCAAGTTGCGCGAAGAGGGATACGCCCACAAGAGCATCAAAGAGATTGTGAAGGAGATGTTTTCGTATGCCGACGGTATGACCATGAGCGCAAAAAAAGATGGCATCGTGAATATGGGCGGCTTTATTGCCACCAACCTGCAGGATTGGTTCGATGGCGCCAAAGGCTACTGCGTGCAGTTTGAAGGATACCTCACTTATGGCGGCATGAACGGCCGCGACATGAATGCCCTGGCAGTGGGACTGGACGAGAACACCGAGTTCGAAAACCTTGAAACCCGCATCAAACAGGTGGAGTACCTGGCAGCCAAGCTCGACGAGTATGGTATTCCATACCAAAGGCCGGCTGGCGGACATGCCATTTTTGTGGATGCGCAAAAAGTGCTGCCCAACGTCCCTAAGGAGGAGTTCCCGGCACAAACCCTTACCGTAGAGCTTTATCTGGAGGCAGGCATCCGGGGCTGCGAGATCGGCTATATCCTGGCCGACCGCGATCCGGTAACCCGCAAAAACAGGTTTGGTGGGCTCGACATGCTCCGCCTGGCCATTCCCCGTCGGGTATATACCAACAACCACATGGATGTGATTGCAGCGGCACTGAAAAATGTGAAGGAGCGAAGCATGGCCACCAACCATGGCTATCGGATTGCCTGGGAAGCACCCTTGATGCGCCACTTCACCGTGCAACTCGAAAAAATTTAACCTTCCCTAAACGGAATGGATAAATCAATTAAGTAACAAGGTTGTCTCAAAAGGGAAAACACCATCCTTTGAGGCAACCTTTTTCTTTTTCATTAGTGATTCGCGAAAAAGAGTTGGCCTTTCAACCAATTTTTCATTCTTTTGTTGATTGTTTTACCGGTTTGTGTGCAACCATGCAACAAACGCATAAAAACAACCAACCGTTTAACCACCAATGAGAGATTTAACCAAAGGTCATGAAGCCAAAGTCCTACTGAGCTTTGCCCTGCCACTCCTGGCAGGTAATTTCCTCCAGCAGTCTTATTCGCTGGTGGATTCCATGATTGTTGGGAATTTCATTGGCAAAGAGGCACTGGCAGCCATCGGGGCATCCTTCCCCATCTTCTACACCTTGATTGCCTTTGTCATCGGAATCGGAAGTGGCGCCACGGTGATTATTTCGCAATACTACGGTGCAAAAGATATTGAAAAGGTGAAACGAGCCACCTCCACCATCTTCATCTTCCTGTTCTACACCTCCATCCTGCTCACCATTGCAGGCATTATGGCCAGCGACCACCTGTTCCGCTTGTTGAACGTGGAGGAAGCCATCATTCCTTTAGCCTCCACCTACTTTAAAATATACATGCTGGGCATGGTGGCCTTTTTCGGCTTCAACACCATCGCCTCTGTGCTGCGAGGTTTGGGCGACTCCGTCACCTCCTTCTGGTTCCTGCTGATAGCCACCGCCACCAATGTGGTGCTCGACATACTCTTCATTGTGGTGTTCAAATGGGGCGTCGCCGGCGCGGCCATTGCAACCGTGATTGCTCATTTCGTGGCATTTTTCATTGGCGCCTGGTATCTTAACAAGAAGCACAGCATCATCTCCTTCAAATTGAACGACCTGGTTTTCGACCGCACCCTTTTCAGCCAAAGCCTTCGGATAGGATTACCCACCGGGTTCCAACAAACCTTCATTGCCTTGGGACTGATGGCGCTGATCCGCATTGTCAACAACTTCGACAGCTCCGTTTTGGCGGCCTACACGGTAGCAAGCCGAATCGACGCCATGGCGGCCATGCCAGCCTTAAGCCTTTCGAGCGCCCTGGCCGCATTTGTGGGACAAAACATGGGTGCCGGCAAAATAAACCGCATCCGGCGTGGTTACCTCATCGCCCTATTGATGACTTGGGGCATCAGCCTACTGGTGATGGTTTCGGTCTATTTAGGCGGGGCACAATTGATGAAGCTATTCACCCACGATGCAGAGGTGATTGCCCATGGCGTGAATTATCTGGTGATCGTCAGCAGCTTTTACATCGTTTTTTCAACCATGTTCATCACCCATGGCTTATTGAGGGGCGCCGGCGACACATTGATCCCTATGTTCATCTCTTTGGTATCCTTATGGGCAGGGCGGGTTCCGCTAGCCCTCTATCTGAGCCACCACTGGGGAGAGAAAGGAATTTGGTGGGCCATCCCTTTGGGCTGGTGCATCGGTATGATATTTTCTGTCGCATATTACCTGTCGGGACGCTGGAAAAACAAAGGCGTCGTCAAACATCAACCATAAATAAACCATGACAAACAAACTCATATTACTAGGTTTCATCGCATTGATTGCGCCATCGTTGGTGGCACAGGAAAAGACGGAGAATGGGCAGATCAAAACAACCAAGCTGGCGACACTTCCCAAAGCACTCAGCGAAACGTCGGGAGCGATTTTTTACCATGAGCGGCTCTGGACGCACAACGACAGCGGCGGCAAACCCGAGGTGAGTGCCATCGACCCTGCCACGGGCAACGAAACCGCGCGTATCACCATCACCAATGCAACCAACACCGACTGGGAAGATA
>JAGPIS010000088.1 GCA_018054835.1 Breznakibacter sp.
TCTTTGCCATCGTCGTAAATAAAGGGGTCGAGCACCCAAAACTCGATGTATTCAATGTTGGCCGATTCAAAATCGTTGGTTTCAATCTTTCGCATGATGCCGCCCCAGTTCTGCTTGGGATCGGGCAAAAATCCTTGTGGCGTCAAGTTTGTATTGAAGTTATAGGGGCCTCGCTCGTTGGGGTAATAAGCCATATTCAACACTGGGATGTTGGTGGGCTGCCCGTAAGCGCTCTGCCGGTTGGGGAATATTTCGGCCTCATAAACTTCGCGGACGTAATGGTTCGATTGCTGTTCGGGATCGTTCTTGATGTGCGACGGGGTGGTCGACACATTGCGGGAGAAAAGCGGATCGATGACATACCACGCCAGCTTGGCCCGCAGGAATCCAGAACTGAGATCGTCAATATTACCGGCATTAGGAAAAAGGTCGGGTTGCCCTTGCGGGATACCGGAGAGCTTCCAGGCAGTCCAGTTTTTCATATCGTAGGAGGTACGCGCCCCTTCGAAATCGTCGATATAAGCAGCATTTTTTATGGCGCTCGAACTACCCGGAATCAGCTGGGCAAACTCCCCTTCGAAAGTGATGGTTGACTTCTCCTTGGTGCTCACAAAGGGTAGCTTGTCAATCAGTCTTGTCAACCCCATGGACTCGGTTTGGAATGAGGTGTTCAAGCCCCAAATGGTGTTGGAGATGGGTTCGTCGCCATAATTAACCTTTTGCGTCAAAGGTTTTTCGCTCAGGTGCATGATGGTGGCACCAATATTGAAATTCTGGTTGAAACGGTAATCGAAATGGGCGCCCAACAAAGTTTTGGTCTGCACATTGAAAAGACTCTGGTTCTCGAGGGAAACCTGAATGGGCGTTCCCGACTGGAGCAAACCTTGATTGATGATGCGCACCCGACCAAGGGCATAATCGACCGTATAATCCACATTTTCAACCAATTTCAAACCTCCTGCCGTCACAATCACCGAACCTTGTGCCACATTCACCGCATTGAGCATAATTTCGGAACTGGAGGCCGACTTGTATCGCCCTTTCAATTTGTATTTATTTTTAGCGGCAATCTGTTCGGCCACTATTTGGGTACTGTCGTAAAGCTCCTGGAAAACATATTTCTTGATCAATTGTGGCTGGTTGGCCAATTTATCACGTAGGGTCGAACCGAAAGGCTCCAACACGGGAAATATGATGCGGCCGTTTTCGGGAATGATGGTGTAACCTTCCACATAATCGAAAGCACCATCGGGCGTAGGATCCAGCTGGTTGTTCAATTGGTCGAGGTTCAGTATTTCCAAAAAAGTTTTGCCATTGATGCCGCCCTGATCGGGCTTGAGCCCTTCGGGGAAATAGTTGATGTCGGAACCGGTTGAATCGTTCACATAGATCACATTCAACTCAAAATCCTCGCGGTTGACCTGGTAGGCATTGATGGAATAGATGTTTTTCATCATCAGGCTCCAGTTCTTGTACTTAGGCGTTAAGTTAGTGCCCTTCAATAATTTCAGGAAAAGGGCATCGGGCGCCTGCACACCAGAGTTGGAGAACTCCCCCACCCGGTAATTTTGCCCCATGTAGGTGTATTCATAAGCAACTGCCAGCACTTCGTCGGAATTAAGCGCTGAATTAAGCGAGATGTAACCCAGCTTATCGTTCACGGTATATTCGTTGGACGACAACAAGCGGGCACTTTCAACCTTTTCGTAATCCTTGCCGCCATTAAATTTCATATTTTCCAAGGGTGCAAAAATGGAAGCCACCTGATTGATATTACGGATGCCCGAATAGGTGGTGGTCATCTCCCCATATAGGTTGTTGGCCTCATTGGCAGGAAGACCCTGCGGGTTACCGCTCCACAATCCTGTATTGGAGATGTTGTTGCCTGTTTCACCCATATCAAGAAAAGCAATGAGATTTCGGGCTTCATTGAAATTACCCGACCGGTTGGTGATCCACACCTCAACTTTGGTGATGTTGACGGGAGAATTGACAAAAGGGAGGTTGGCCAAACTTTGGTTGTACAATTCGCGGAACTTATGCGCCAGGAAAAAGTGACGGTTTCGGTCGTACTGGTCGGCACGCACATCAAAAAGTTGAGTCTGTGCCCCATCCTCCAGGTTCATTACCGAGGTCTCACCTTTTTGTTGCGAAAAGATGGTGGTGACATTCAACTTACCAAACTGCATCTCCGTTTTAACCCCAAACAGGCTTTGGCTTCCAGTGATGAGTGTTCCGGGGAGCGGTAGGGAAACATTCCCGGCCTCAATCTTCTTGATGATGTCGTCCTCCGAACCAGCAAAGTCAAGTTTCAACTGGTTTTCAAAATCAAAGGTTGCTTGTGTGTTGTAGTTGACGCCCAGCTTCAACCGTTCGCCAATCTGGGCATTGAGGTTCATTTGAATGGTCTGGTCAAAATCGAAGTTGGTGGTTTTTCGCATGCGCTCCTGCAGCGTGGGGTTGTCAATCTTGGTACGCTGAATCCCAATTTTCATTTCAGCCATCCCTTGCAACCGCATATTGATCTGGTTACCACCAAATATACTGCTGAAAGCTTCATTCTGGACCTGCCAGTTGGAGTTGATTAAACCACCGGCTCCATCGTTTTGCAACTGGCTACCATTTTGCGTCTGCTTGGTCTGCCAATAGTTCATGATGGAACGCCGAGTATCTTGGTTCAGGTACTCTTCGAGCGTCATAGTATAGGGCAACCGCACATCCATGCCGCCAATCTTGCGGTAGATGGTCACTGTATTGGTGGCGGCATCGTATTGGGTGCTGTACTCGTAGTTGCCCGGCATAGGCAGATCCATCACCCCTTTGTCGGGTTGATCGAACTTCGGAACCGGGGGCAAATCAGAAACGGGGTATTTGAGGTCGGGGCGAGGTTCCGAAACAATGGTGTCATTACTATATTGCGGTTCAGGATGGAATGGCAATGAAGGCCACGCCACCCTTGAAAAAGGTGAAGAAAGTGAAATCAGCACCACACCAATGATGCCAACAAAAGAGGATATGTATTTTACAGACAATTTCAAAGTTGAGCGCGAACAATAAAGGTTATAGCATTCCCAAAGCTTTCCGAATCACCTCTTCCACCCTTGAATCGGGCGATTGCGACAAAATATTGTCGATCACCTTTTGGGAGGCCGGTTTTGAAAAACCCAACATCACTAATGCAGATAACGCCTCTTCTTTAACAGTATTGTCCTGCACGGCAAATAAATTTTCCTGCCCAGTAAGTTTCCCAAGTTTGTCCTTCAAATCTACAATGATGCGCTGAGCGGTCTTCAACCCAATACCTTTAATGCCCTTGAGCAGATTGAGGTTGGCCTCCATGATGGCTTGTTGCAACTCATAACCCGAATGGGCCGAAAGCATCATCCGAGCGGTATTGGCGCCAATGCCCGACACCGAAATCAGTTGGCGGAACAACTCCCGTTCCTGCTGGTCGGGGAAACCATAAAGCGCGTAGGCATCCTCACGGATATTTTCGTGCACAAATAACCGAGTGTCCGCCTGAGCATGGATACGCGTATAGGTATTCAACGAGATATTGATAAAGTACCCTATCCCGTTGACATCAAGCACCACATGGGCCGGACTGCATTCGGCCACACGGCCGATAATATAATCTATCATAACTTCTATGATTAATATCCAAACTACACAACAAAAACAATATCAATAGATTCTCCGCTACTCAGCGTTTTGCACCCCATGGCCGAATAGATCCTGAACAGAATGAGATTCCTCTCTCCACTACGTTTCGATCGGAATGACTTCTCCTCTGTCAGAATACAAAAACAAAGCAAGGTTGCTTATCCCTTGAAAGCACTCCAACCCTGCGCCACGAGATCCACCTCATCGCCGCTGGTTGTGATCATACGGAAACCTTTATCGCGTTCGGTGACATAACCGATGGCATAGATGGCCGGGCCTGGTTCGCTCTTGAATTTCTCGTAATCCTTCTGGTCGATGGTGAAGAGCAATTCGTAATCCTCACCCCCATTCAAGGCAGCCACCACAGGGTTGAGGCTCAACTCCTCGGCCATATTTTTAGTCACGTGATCGATTGGAATCTTTTCTTCGAAAATACGGCAACCGACACCTGATTTATTACTGATGTGCAAAAGTTCGGACGATAAACCGTCGCTCACATCAATCATGGCGGTAGGGATGACGTTGATTTTTTCGAAGAAATCGACCACATCGGCACGCGGCTCAGGCTTCAACTGGCGCTCCAGAATGTAGTCATAACCATCGAATGCCGGCCGGGAATCAACACCGCCATCGAGAACCCGTTTCTCGCGCTCGAGCAATTGAAGTCCCATATAGGAGGCGCCCAAATCGCCACTCACACAGATTAGATCGTTGGGTTTGGCACCGCTTCGGTAAACAATGCGCTCCTTGTCGGCTTCACCAATGGCGGTGATGCTGATGGTCAAACCTGTTAGCGAAGTGGAGGTGTCTCCACCCACCAAATCAACACCGTAACGCTCACATGCCAAGAGTATGCCCGAATAGAGCTCGTCGATGGCCTGAATGGTCAGCTTGCTGCTAACACCCAAAGAGACGGTAATTTGACGTGGACGGGCATTCATGGCATACACATCCGAAATATTAACCACCACGGCTTTGTACCCCAAATGCTTCAACGGGGAATAGGTCAAATCGAAATGGATGCCTTCGAGCAACAGGTCGGTGGTGATGACTTGGTATTTTGATCCGGGAGCCAACACGGCGGCATCATCGCCAATACCTTTGATGGTTGATTCATTTCTGATCACCACCTGCTGGGCTATGCGCTCAATCAGGCCAAACTCACCCAACGACGACAAATCCTTTGTTATATCTTGCATCATATAGTCTTTAAAATTTGTTTGAAACGAAACAACCAATCCGGTTTGTTCCAAACGTCAAAAGTAACAAAAAAAGAGGCTTCAACGCCATCCATCACTCCATGCAGGCACAAATACGAGGATAAAAACCCATTCATTACCTCAACCTGGGAATATCCTTTTTACAAAAGACCATCCCCGAACGTGCAGGAAGATAGAGTTTCACCATATGTTTGTCCTTCTCGTAAGGGATGTGCTGCGAATAATATACATAACTCATATCCACCCGATTAAAACCACCAAACCGGCCTTCATCGGTCGATAACACAACAGAATATTTGCCTTTGGGTATGGGGATGCCATAATCGGTAAAGGAATGCATTGGATTGAAGTTGAACACCACCAGATATTCGCCACGCATAAAGGCAAGAACTTGATCGGAATCATTGGCCGTGCACAACCACGTTGACCCGCCAATTAATGGTTGTTGATTAAAAACCGCCATCATGGCCTTATCGAAATCGAGCAGCCAATGGTAGCGCAAATCCTGGTCAAATGCCAAATGCCACAACCTACGGGCGTGCTTGTAACTCCATTGGTTCCCCTCCCTTGGAAAATCGATCCACTCGGGATGGCCAAACTCATTACCCATGAAGGTAAGGTAGCCGCCCGAGGCCGTGAAGAGCGTCACCAGGCGGATCATCTTGTGCAGTGCCATGCCACGATCAATAAGCAAATTCTGGCTGTGCTTGTCCATGGCATAATACATCTCCTTTTCGAGCAGTCTGAATATGATGGTTTGGTCGCCCACCAACGCCTGATCGTGCGACTCGGCATAGCTGATGGTTTGCTCCTCGGGGCGGTGCTGAATGAGTTCATGGTAGATCTGTCCCACTGGCCACTGCTCATCGGGCACCTCTTTGATCAGCTTGATCCAATAATCGGGTACTCCCATGGAGAGACGGTAGTTGAAACCAACACCGCCATCATCAATTGGCCCGGCAATACCAGGGAACCCACTCATCTCCTCGGCAATGGAGATGGCATTGGGATTGATGTCATATATCAAACGGTTGGCCAAGGTGAGGTAAAGCAAAGCCTCTTCATCCTCGGCACCGGTAAAATAGTCGCTGTAGGTAACAAAGTTCTTACCTAGACCGTGATCAAGATAGAGCATGCTGGTGACCCCATCGAATCGGAAACCATCGAAATGGTACTCCTCGAGCCAGTAACGGATGTTCGACAACAAGAAATGCACCACTTCATCTTTCCCATAGTTGAAACAGCGGCTATCCCAAGCAGGATGTTCACCTCGCGCCCCTCCATGGAAATAGAGGTCGTAGCTGCCATCGAAACGGCTCAGCCCTTCGGTCTCGTTTTTTACGGCATGGGAATGGACGATATCCATAATGACGGCAATCCCCAGCTGATGAGCCTCGTCAACCAAACGCTTCAGGTCATCGGGCGTGCCAAAACGCGACGACACGGCAAAGAAGTTACTCACATGGTACCCAAAGCTGCCATAATAGGGGTGCTCTTGGATGGCCATCAACTGAATGGTGTTGTAACCCAGCGAATGGATATGCGGCAGCACCTTTTCGCGAAAATGGTCGAACGTGGCCACCCTCTCCTCTTCGGACGACATGCCCACATGCGCCTCATAAATCAGGCGCTGCCCAGTGGATGTTTGGTAAGAGTCATCACGCCAGAGATAAGGCTCATCGGGAGCCCACACCTGGGCGGTAAATATGAGCGTATCGGGATCCTGCACCACCCGGTTGGCATACGACGGGATGCGGATCCCATTGCCACCATGCCAATGCATGCTGAGTTGATACAAATCGCCTTGATGCAAAACATTGGCATCGATAAATATTTCCCAATGACCATGATCCTTGCGTTCCAGGGCAAATTGGGGCTGCTCGCGCCATCCCGAAAAATCGCCAATCAGAAAGATTTGCGTGGCATTAGGCGCCCATTCCCGAAAAATCCATCCGCCTTGACAGGGATGCAACCCCATCCGAAGGTGACCGGAAGCGAAATTGGCCAACGACCCATAAATATCATTTATGGAATCCAGCTTGCTGACGAAACGCCGAAAACGGCTCTCAACGTAGGCTGAAAAAGGCGCCAGCCAAGGATCCTTTTGAATTAGTGGCAATTGATTCATCGAGTTTGGGAATGAAGTTTCAAAGCGTCAAGATAAGCATTTG
>JAGPIS010000089.1 GCA_018054835.1 Breznakibacter sp.
TAAGGGAGCTATTGCATCCCAAGAAAGTCTGGCAAGAGGATCCTTGTTTCAATCCCGTTCCCTACCACCAGGTTTTTGGCGATAAATTTGGGTTCACGCCCAACCTTTCCATCATCGATTTGATCTTTAACAAGGGCCCGGAGAGTATGCTTCACTTGAAGGGCTGCATCAAATAGCATGAAAAAAGGTGTTCAAAAAGGAATCCCCTTTTTGAACACCCCGTTATCATTTCAAACGGTGATGATCACCAATTATTTAACCCGTTTGATCACTCGGAGTTTGTGGGAGTACTGTTTTTTGTCGGCCACAAAGATACCTTGATGGTCGAGTTTATCGATTCGCACGCATCCCGAAGCATGGATTATTTCGCCCCGTCCCAGGCAGATGCCCACATGGGTTATGTTCCCGTCGGCATTGTCGAAAAAAGCCAAATCACCGGCAACAGCCTCTTCAACAAAGGTGACATTATCGCCAAGCTCCACCTGTTGTGATGCATCGCGGGGAATTGAATGCCCCATAATTTTATACACCACCTGTACGAAGCCGGAACAGTCTATACCATAAAAACTACGGCCACCCCACAAATAAGGCGATTGCAGGAATGAGCGAGCCACCTCTTCGAAAGAACCAGCTTTTTTTGTGGCTGAGTAGTTGCTGGCCAGATAAAACTCTTGGTTTCCAATACTGAAACTATTCATATCCTGGCCATTAAACCATATAGCACTACCACCCGAGATAAAAACAGCCTCTTTGGATGGTTCGCAGATAATCTTTGCAAAAGGTCCGGGCACGATCCATTTTTGAGCCTGGCGCCAACGTTCCACTTCACTATCGACCATCGGTTCATAGAGATTGGCATCGATCCATCCTTCATATTGATCGAAATCGGCTTTTATGCGACACCACCTATCCTGAACCTCCAACACCTGGTACGTTTCGCCAAACAACATCTGAGTAACCATTTCAGCACGTTCGGAGGGATCTTTACGAACCGGCACAAAACCATAAATACAAATAGATGAACTCATTAAATATTTGTTTTAATTCTTTTTTCCATTACAAATGTACTCAAATAAACCTATCGAAAAAAACCCGCACAGAATATACATTTGCCTGGTGCTGCAATTAGCGGGAATTCATTATCTTAGTTAATTAAAAATAAGACTATGCAACATTGGTTCCGCGCCATATGGAAACGCTATTATAACTTGGCCTACCGTCTATTGGCCTTTATGATTACCATTCTGATCATCTCCCTTTTCCTGCCAAAATCGGGACAATTCAAGTATGAATACGAGAAAGGGCGACCTTGGAGACATGCCAACCTGATAGCACCCTTTGATTTTCCAATCTACAAAAGCACTCCGGAATTGAAATCGGAAAGGGACAGCTTGCTGAAAAATTTCAGACCTTATTATACCAAGGACAGTTTGACCATTAAAAACATCAATCAACAAATCAAAATTCAGATCCAAAGCAAAACCCCCGGCCTTAAACAGGAGTATCCATCATTTTTCCGTCCTAGCGAGGATCACCAGCCAGAAATAAATACCCTTGAGAAAGTGATCGCATCGCAAATCGAGAAGATCTATGCGGCAGGCGTCATCGACTTGCACGAGGATCACCGCAACGACCCCAAAAGCCGCTTTGAGTTGATGCTCATCAAAGGCAACATGGCAGAACCATACGGGCTCAGCGAGCTATTCACCGCCAAACAAGCTTACGAAGCACTCATTGCCAACGTGATGAAAGATTACGACTACATGAGTGAGGTGCGCAAACAAAAACTCTACAATTTGCTCACCAGCTTGGAACTGAATAAAATCATTGTGCCCGACATCACCTTCAACGCCGAACGGACTGAGCAGGAAAAACAAAACACGCTCAAGAACCTTTCCATCACCACCGGGAAAGTAATAACCGACCAGCGCATTATTGGCACAGGCGATATTGTAGACGACCACAGCGACAAGATCATCAAATCACTCAAACGGGAGTACGAAACCCGGCTGGGTGTCTCTTCGGGCGTGTCGGCCATTTTCATGGGTCAATTGCTGATCATTTCCATGTTGTTAGGGTCAATATTCTTATTCCTCTATTTTTTCCGCAAGGATGTCTATCAAAACATACTATCCATCTCATTCATTCTATTGATGATGCTGATGATGATTATTACAGGCAGCATCACGGCCCGCATCCTACCAAACGCCTATTACATCATTCCCATCACCATCCTGCCCATTATACTGCGAACCTTTTTTGATTCGAGGCTGGCTTTTTATATTCATGTCATAACAGTGCTGATCATCGCGTTCCATGCCAACAATAGTTTTCAATTTGCCATCCTTCAAATCCCGGCGGGCATGGTGGCCATCTTCACGCTCTTCCGCATGGTGCGCCGCAGCCAGATTGTCAGGTCCATGCTATTTATCATACTTACCTACATATTATTGCATTCAGGACTATTATTGTGGCAGGAAGGCAATTTCACCGCCTTCCAGTTCAATCCTTACGGGCAGTTCATGGTCAACGGCCTCCTGATCCTCCTTTCCTATCCCATCATCTACATCCTGGAGAAGGCCTTTGGGTTTGTGTCGGATGTCACCTTAATGGAACTATCGGACACCAACCACCCTTTGTTGCGTCAGATGGCCGAAAAGACGCCCGGCACGTTCCAGCACTCCATCCAAGTGGGCAACCTAGCTCAAGAGGTGGCTTATAAAATAGGCGGCAACCCCATGCTGGTACGTGCCGGAGCCATGTACCACGACATTGGCAAGATGGCCTCCCCCATGTTTTTTACCGAAAACCAAATCAACAACATCAACCCGCACAACGAGATGGGATATGAGGAGAGTGCCCAGATCATCATCGGCCATATCGAAAACGGCATTCGTCTGGCACGCAAAAACAAGCTGCCTCAACAGATCATCGACTTCATAGCCACACACCAAGGAACCACAAAAGCACGATATTTTTTCAACTCCTACGTGAATACCCACCCGGGGGAAGCAGCCGATGAAAGCAAATTCACCTACCCAGGGCCCACGCCTTTCACCAAGGAAACAGCCATCCTGATGATGGCCGATGCCATAGAGGCAAGCTCCCGAAGTTTGAAAAACTTCTCCGATAGGGATATTGACGAGTTGGTGGAGAGAATCATCAACACTCAGATTGAGGAACGTCAGTTCGACAATGCCCCCATCACCTTTAAGGAGATTAATGAGTCCAAGGAGGTTTTCAAACACAAGCTGAAAAGCATCTACCATGCCAGGATCGAGTATCCCAAACTGATGGACAAGAATTGACACGGTGTTTTTATCCTGAACAATTGCGTACATTTGTAATGGAGCAAATTGAGAAACTAAAATAAGTAACAATGGCTGAGTTTGTGGAGCGATACATCAACCCGTTTACAGATTACGGGTTCAAGAAACTTTTTAGCGAGGAGCCAAATAAGGAACGCATCTTCGAAAAATTGTTCGAATCAGCAGAAATTGCCCGTTTCACGCCCGACCAGGTTCGCTCATACGAAGACAGTTTGAAATAAAGAATTCATTGGATACAGCCAGGAAAGAAGGTATTCAGGAAGGAATGGGAAAAGGTATCATAGAAGGTATTGAGAAGGGAATCGAGAAAGTGGCTGCAAACGCCTTAAAGTTGGGCAAATCCATGGCTGAAATCATGGAATTGACTGGACTGACCCGGGAGCAAATAGAGAAACTAAAATAGAGTTGCTTACTTCAAGCCTAATATTAACACCAAGGGAGAAGCCATTATATAAGCTTCTCCCTTTGTATTTCAAAAATCTGTATAACTATCAGAAGGACTCGTAATCACTGTAATCGTCCTTTGCCGGCTTGCCCAAATCAAGTTGTATGCCGCCGTTCTTGTTCGACGCTTTGGAACCCTTGACACGAACTGCTGCCGGACGTTTTCCTTGTTGTTCAGCTTGCACCAGCCTCTCCCGTTCATTGGAGCGGAATGAGATGCCATGAAACACCTGTATGGCACTGCTCAATCGGCCCGACAACTCATCCAACTCTCGGGCTGCTTGGTTGATCTCATCGGCATTGGCCGCATTGCGTTGGGTTACGTGGTTGAGCTGCTGCAAGGCATTGTTGATCTGCTCCACACCGGCCACCTGCTCCATGGAAGCCACCGTGATTTCCTGAACCAGCCCCGCAGTGCGTTTGATCTCCGGCGCGATGTTGTTAATTTTCTCCATCACCGAGGAAGCAGCTTCAAAAGACTCCCGTGAGGCTTGGTTGATTTCGTTGGCCGCCTCCTGGCTGCGTTCGGCCAGCTTGCGTACCTCGGCTGCCACCACGGCGAAACCGCGCCCTTCGTGACCGGCGCGTGCAGCTTCAACAGCCGCATTCAACGCCAGTATGTTGGTTTGGAAGGCAATATCGCTGATGATACGAATCTTCTTACTGATCTCCTGCAACAACATATTGGCCATTTGCGTTTCGGCACTGCTCTCCTCCATGGCAAGCGCTGCGTTCGTAGCCATCTTCTCGGTCACCTTGGAATTTTCGGTATTCTGCTGAATGTTGGCATACATCTCCTCCATCGACGACGACACCTCCTCGGCCGCAGAGGCCTGTTCTGTGGCTCCTTCCGACAACTCGGTGGCTTCGTTGATCAACTTGGCACTGCTGTTGATGATCTTCACCGAACTAGTGGTAATTTCCTCCACGATCTTGCGAAGGTTAATCACCATGGTGTTGAGCGCCATCTCCAATCGGCCCACTTCATCCTTCCGGTCGCTGCTGAAGCTGACCGAGAGGTCGCCACCTGCAATCAATTCGGTGAGTTTAATGCTATCGATGATGGGGTTGACAATGGCTCGAGCCAGCAAAACTACAATTACCACCGACAGGATACCTAGAATCAACAAACTGACAATAATAATATTTTGCTGGAACGACACCAAGGTATAACTGTTGTCGCCCATCACTTTAATATAGTCCAATCCAATATCGGAAGCCGCACGCACCTCCCACATCATGGCATTACCCAGCTCAAAATGTTTCAAGGCCGACATGCGGTTTTCATCGGTCAACTGAAGAAAGGTTACCATGCCTTGTGCCATTTCATTTGCCAAGGAGCCTGATTCGCCGCCCAAGCCTGCCTTGGCCACTTTAGCAGCCATCGCCGATGCGCGTCCTGACAAGGCACTCAAATGGGCATATTCGCCATTGAAAGCCATGGGCAACACTTCGGCAAACAGATGATTCAACTCACTGTAAACGGGTGAGCCACCCATGCGCCGACCGTCACCAAAGAGTTGTTTCTGGGCATCCATGGCTAGTTTCAATCCGTCATTAGCCAGATTCTGTTTTTCAATATACTGCACAACAACTGTTTTATACTCCGACGACAGGCCTGCCATGCGGTCCAAGTCGATACCCCGCTTTAGCAATGCAGCCTTTTGAGTAGTAAAAAGCTTGACAAATTGCCCCAGGGCATCTTCCATCTTGCCAAAACTAATAGAAGCCTGCGTGGCATAGAGCGGTAGATGGCTCTCCTCGAAAAGCAAGGCATAGTCGTTGGCTTCGCGCCAGTAACGCTCCACCTTGGACGCTTCGTTGGCCGAAGGGATGTAAACTTCGGCCAGCCTGTTGAGCTCCCCTTTGAGGTTGAAAAGCAAAAACCCGATGATCAACCCCAGAACCAGCGTCAACCCGATAATGGCTCCAAAACCAAAACCTAGTTTTTTACGAATATTAAGATCTTTCCAATGAAACAGTTGCATAAACATTTTTTTTACGATAATACTTCCTGACTATATTTGAATTTCCTTTGATTTTATTTCTCGTTAAAAATAGTAATTTTGGTCATTATTCAACACAGAAAAACTGAGTTCATGAGACATTACCTGATTTTAACGCTTAAAACTTTACTAATAAGCTCCATACTTAGTTCGTGTGGTGGAAAAAAAGAAAAAACCGTTGGGTTGCTTCTTCCATCGCAAAACGTTGCACGGTACATTGCCGAAAGCAATTTCATGAAAGAGCGCGCAGAGCAACTGGGGGTAAAAGTAATCATTGAATTTGCCGAAAACAACGATGCCAACCAGATAAGGCAAGCAAAAGAACTCATTGATAAGGTTGATGGCTTATGCATCATCCCGGTGAACGGGAATACGGCAGCCGAAATCGTGCGGGATTACAAAAGCAAGGGATTGCCGGTCATCGCCTACAACCGGTTGATCCAAAACAGCAGGCCAGATTATTACGTATCAGGCGACAATGTGAAATTGGCAGAGCTGATGGTCAACACGGCTCTGAAACACAAGCCAAATGGTAATTACTTCCTCCTAGGGGGCGACAAATTTGACTTGAACGGACTGCAATTACAACAAAACATCGACTCGCTGCTCAAACCCCACGAAACGTCAGGCGCCATACACGTGATTTTTCGGAGCTTCACCGAGGACTGGAGCTCAGAGCTAGCTGCCTACAACCTCAAAAAAGCCATCCACCTCTCTGGCATCAAGCCCGATGCCATCATTGCCGCCTACGATGGCATGGCCGAAGCTGCCATCAATGTGCTGAAAGAGATCTACGGCGAGGTAGGCGACGTGGTGATTACCGGGCAAGATGCCGAATTGAGGGCCATCAAGCACATCATGGCTGGAGAACAGACGATGACGGCCTACCACTCGGCCAAAGACAATGCCTATGC
Source organism: Breznakibacter sp. (assembly GCA_018054835.1). Classification (GTDB taxonomy): domain Bacteria; phylum Bacteroidota; class Bacteroidia; order Bacteroidales; family Marinilabiliaceae; genus JAGPIS01. The sequence goes on from JAGPIS010000089.1 coordinate 6,694, forward strand.
CTGTGCCGAAGCCATCGTTGCGCTGATGAATGGCAAAAAAGCATCATCAAAAAACATCACCCACACCTTCAATGGCGAGATCGACGTGCCCACCATCAAAATCCCATCACTTCTGGTGACCAAGGAGAATGTGGAAGAGGTGATCATCAAAAACAAGGTCTATACGCGCGAAGAGATCTATAATTGAACAACCGCAAGAAACCATGAAATAAAAGGGGCTGCAGAAAATGCAACCCCTTTTCTCGTATCATCAAAATTCAAATTTCACCAATCCCCCTGAATGGATAATTTCCAAATGGTTTTTACTCCTTTTCACAACTTCTACTTCAGCATCAAAACGTGCACAGCCAAT
>JAGPIS010000090.1 GCA_018054835.1 Breznakibacter sp.
AGGTGGTTATAGCGACAAGGTTCCACCTCTTCCCATTCCGAACAGAGAAGTTAAGCTTGTCCGCGCCGATGGTACTGCGTCAAGTGGGAGAGTAGGTCGCCGCCGAATTTTGAAGTCCCCGGTTCTGCAAAGAGCCGGGGATTTTTGCGTTTGTGTGGTCCGCGATTTAATGATTGTCCACTAATTACGCGAATTTAAACAGGAGTCTTTGATTACCGATTCGCACAGATTTCCCGAGATTCCTACAGATTTAAATTGATTGCTGAAAAGTGCTTCCTGTTAACTGAAAACTGTTCCCTGAACTCAATAACTCAGAACTCAATACACCGAATACTGATCCCTGACTACTGTTTGCTGTTCCCTGTTTTTTAACCACGAATCGAAGATCGACGGAGTCAATTGGACGAATTAGACGAATTGATTTACCCGATTACGATTAACGAACTGCGACTTTACCCTAACTCCTTACTCAAATCCCGGATTACTGATCACTGATCAGGATCACTGAAAGCTGCCCTAACTCCACTCAGAACACTGAATACTGAAAACTGAAAAACGGAGAACTGTTCCTTGATCCCTGTTTCCAACCACGAATCGAAGATTGTCGGAGTCAACTGGACGAATTACACGAATTGATTTGCCCGATTACGACCAACGCTGAACTCAAAACTCTGGTAACTGAAACTGAATACTGATCGCTGAAAACTGCCCTAACTCAGAACTCAAAACACTGAATCCTGTTCCCTGATTCCTGAAAACTGACTCGTGAAGTCTTGTTAAATTATGTGGTTTTTGTACAACTCTTTTGTGGATAGTTGTTGATGTCAACTATTTATTTTTAACTTTGGTACGAAAAATTATCAATCATGGCATCTAACATCAAACCATTGGGTCTGACTTTAGGGCCTTTGCTTAATATGATAGGCAAGGCCATGCGCGTATTACTCAAGGAAAAGGGTATCTCATATAGTCTGGAGCAATTGTATATTCTGACTGTGGTGCGCGATAGCGAGGAGGTAGTTGTTCAGCAAGATCTGGCAGAGACGCTGGGCAAGGATAAATCTTTCATCTTGCGCATCGTTGATTCGCTTGAAAATGATGGGTTGATTCGACGCATTGTCGATTCTAATGATCGTCGACGCAATATTTTGGAAGTGACCTATCTTGGAAATCAGCTGGTTAATCGCTTTTATGAAATAGAGTGGAAGGTCACCGAGGTGTTTTTTAAAGGAATTTCCGAAGAAGAAATTGATGCCTATTATAGTGTGATTGCTAAAATTCGTGCCAATTTCGACAATTGTGAACTCATAAAATAAATAGTTGTGTTTGACAACTATGACTATTGAAGTAAAATTTAAAAACTATACTAAAAGTCAAACCATGAATTACAAAAGAATTGCCATTGGAGCATTTGCTTTGCTGATGATTGTGTCGTGCAAAAAAAATACGACCTCATTTGCCCCGGTTGAGCTGCATGATTATCCTGTTGTCGCTGTTGACACCCAGGATGTGGAATTGCTATCGGTATATCCTGCCGTGTTGAAAGGACAGGAAGATATAGATATCAAGCCGCGCGTTGAAGGATTTATTGACGCAGTGTATGTGGATGAAGGATCCATAGTCAATAAAGGACAGGCTTTGTTTCGTATCAGTTCCCCATCGGCCGTGCAACAACTGGAAAGTGCACAAGCCAACTACAATACGGCCGTTACCGATCTTGAACGGATGAAGCCTTTGGCCGATAAAGGGATTATCAGCGATGTGCGCATCAAAACTTATGAAAATATCGTGTCGTCGTCAAAAGCCGCTCTCGATCAGGCTAAAGCAAACATTGGCTTCACCAAAGTCACCAGCCCTGTAGATGGCATCGTGGGTGCAATTCCCTATCGTTTGGGTAGTTTGGTGAACAGTTCCTCCGTATTGACCACCGTGGCCAATACGAACCAAATAATTGCTTATTTCTCACTCAATGAAAAAGAGTTGCTCGAATTCATGCGTCGCTGGGAAGGTGGTTCGCAGGCTGAGAAGATCAAAAACATGCCTCCGGTGAAATTGTTGCTGGCCGATGGCAGCGAGTATGAAGAGACTGGTCGCATCGAAACCATTTCAGGGGTGGTTGATGCCACATCAGGTGCGGTTAATTTTAGAGCTTCCTTCGCCAATAAAGGTGGGTTGCTTCGCAGTGGAACCAGCGGTAAAGTGATGATTCCAACCGTATTGAAAAATGTGATTCTGATTCCGCAAAAAGCTACCTTGAGTCAACAGGATAAAACCATCGTATATAAAGTGGAAGGTGACTCTGTGGTGCAAAAAGTTATAACGGTCAAATCAACGCCTGATGGGAAAAGCTATGCCGTGCTGAACGGCTTGGTTGCTGGCGACAAAATTGTAACCGACGGGGTGGCTACCCTTAAAAACGGCAAAAAAATCAAACTATAATTATTTAAACATAGCACAATGCTAAAAACATTTATAGAAAGACCGGTGTTGTCCACCGTGATTTCAATTCTCTTTGTTGTGTTGGGCTGCATAGGCATCTTTACTTTGCCCATCGAGCAGTATCCCAACATTGCCCCTCCTACGGTAAAGGTTAGCACCAACTATAGTGGTGCTAATGCCGACGCGGTGCTGAACAGTGTGATTGTTCCCCTTGAGGAATCAATCAATGGAGTGGAGGGAATGACCTATATGACCTCTTCTGCCACCAATGGTGGCGGTGCAACCATAACAGTTTTCTTCAAACAGGGCACTGATCCCGATATTGCCACCGTAAATGTTCAAAACCGAGTTTCTCAGGCCACTTCATTATTGCCTTCGGAAGTGACACAATCAGGGGTGACCGTTCGCAAACAGCAGAGCAGTACGCTTTTGTTGATCGCGGTTTCATCAACCAATGCCGACTATGATGGTGAGTTTCTTCAAAACTATGCCAATATTAACATTTTGCCCCAAATCAAACGGGTTGCCGGGGTGGGTGATGCCATGGTTTATGGCTCTAAGGATTACTCCATGCGTGTTTGGCTGAAGCCGGATGTGATGACATCTTACGGTATTACCCCTTCAGAGGTAATTGCAGCTTTGAAAGACCAAAACATTGAAGCTGCTCCTGGTGAATTGGGAGCTAATAGCGACCAGTCGTTCCAATATGCTTTGAAATACACCGGTCGGTTGAAATCGTCCGATGAGTTTGAGAACATCATTATTCGATCCAATAAAGCTCAAGTTTTAAGGCTTAAAGATGTTGCCAATGTGGAGTTGGGCTCCTTGAGTTACAGTGTTATTTCGGAAAACAATGGAAATCCGGCTATTGTTATTGCGGTCAGCCAAACAGCAGGCTCCAATGCCAAAGAGGTGATTGACCATGTGAAGGATGAGTTGGCCAAGGCCTCCGAAACATTTCCTCCTGGAGTGAAGTACGATTATGAATCAGATGCCAGTGCTTTTTTGGATGCCTCCATTGAAAAGGTACTGCACACTTTGTTCGAGGCATTTATCCTGGTGTTTATTGTGGTGTTTATTTTCCTTCAAAACTTCCGGGCCACTTTGATTCCGGCTATTGCAGTGCCTGTAGCTATTGTTGGAACATTCTTCTTCCTGTCGGTGTTTGGTTTTTCCATCAACCTGCTCACCCTGTTTGCATTGGTGCTGGCCATCGGGATTGTGGTGGATGATGCCATTGTGGTGGTGGAAGCTGTTCATGCCCAGATGGATGCCGGCGAAAAGGATCCGAAGAAGGCCACATTTAAGGCCCTTCATGAGATCGCTCCTGCCATCGTCTCCATTACCTTGGTGATGTCGGCGGTTTTCATCCCGGTTAGTTTTATCGGTGGAACCAGTGGTGTTTTCTTTAAGCAGTTTGGTTTGACGTTGGCCATCGCCATCATCATCTCTGCAATCAATGCTTTGACCCTGAGTCCTGCCCTTTGTGCCCTTTTCTTGAAATCGCACGATGATGAAATGAATGAGAAGAGTATCTTCAAGCGTTTCTATAAATATTTCAACCTTGGGTTTAATGCTATGACGGTTAAATATGGCACTTCCCTTAAGTATTTGGGTAAGAAAAGCCATCGTTGGATTACTGTGGGTATCATTGTGGTGTTTACTGCCATCCTGGTGGGATTGATGAAGATGATTCCTGTGGGATTTGTTCCATCTGAGGATAGCGGTATCGTGATGGGTATGATTACTCTGCCCCCTGGATCATCACTCGAACGTACCGACAGTCTCATGCACGAAACCGTCAAAATAGCCGAAACAATTGATGAAGTGGTCAGTGTCACCAGTATTACGGGGATGAGCTTCATCAGTGGCATGGGGAGTCCTTACGCTTCCATGATCGTCAAATTGAAACCTTGGAACGAGCGCAAGGTTACCTCTCCTGAGGTGGTGGCCATGTTAAAGGAGAAAACCCAACACATTCCAACAGCTACCTTTATGTTTTTCGGGACACCAACTTTGCAAGGCTTTGGTATGAGCAGTGGCGTGGAATTGAACATGCAGGATAAAACCGGTGGCGACATCGATAAGTTCTTTAATGTCACCTCCGAATTTGTTGATAAGCTTCAAAAGCGCGACGAAGTGATGATGGTGATGAACAGCTTCGATCCACGCTTCCCTCAAAAATTGATAGAAGCCAACGTGGCTAAAATCAAAGATGCCGGAATTACACTAACCGATGTGATGGTTGCCATGCAGGCTTATGTGGGTAGTATGTACGTTTCGAACTTCAATGTGTATGGCAAGCAGTATCGCGTGATGGTGCAAGCCGCTCCAGAGTACCGCACCAAGCTCGACGACTTGAATGGTTTGTCGGTAAGGACAGCCAATGGAAAAATGGCGCCCATTACCGAGTTTATTACCATCAAAGATGTTACCGGCCCGCAAACTCTCACCCGTTTCAACCTCTTTTCATCCATGGGGATTACCGTTATTCCCAACTTCATGAAAGGTTATAATTCGGGGAGTGTGATCAATGCCTTAAAAGAGATTGAATTGCCCGATGGCTATGGCTACGACTTTGGCGGTATCTCCCGCGAAGAGGTCAACAGCAGTAACCAGACCGCGATCATTTTCGCCTTGTGTATTGTGTTTGTGTTCCTGTTGCTCGCTGCACTTTACGAAAGCTACATATTGCCATTTGCGGTTATCTTATCGTTGCCGGTTGGGCTTGCAGGGGTATTCATCTTCATTTTTGTTTCGCTGATGAGCGGAAGCGGTATCATGAATAACATCTATGTGCAAATTTCGCTTATCATGTTGATTGGTCTGCTGGCTAAGAATGCCATTTTGATTGTGGAATATGCCTTGCAACGGCGGAAGGCCGGCATGAGCATTGCCAAGGCTGCCATCAGTGGTGCTGTGGTGCGTTTGCGTCCTATCCTGATGACTTCGTTTGCCTTTATCTTTGGTTTGTTGCCTTTGGCCATTTCCAGCGGAGCCGGTGCAATTGGTAACAAATCCATCGGTATCAGTGCTATTGGTGGCATGTTGGTTGGTACCATCATTGGGGTGTTGATTATTCCCGTGCTCTTTATGATGTTCCAAAGCCTGCACGAACGGTTGAGCAGATACAAGATTCAAACAATCGACGACAATTTGAACGACATCAACGTAACACATTAAGAAAATGGAAAATATTAAAATGAGCAAAAGACTGATTCTGCTGGCACTGGTTGTGTCGGTAGGATTGGCCTCATGCAAAACCCATAAAGAGATGGTCCGTCCCGAGGTGGATGCCGCAGCGCTTTACCGCAGCAGTGATTCCAATTTGGGAGCTAGCCCCGCAACAGGCGACACCACCACCATTGCCGACATCCCGTGGAAAGAGTATTTTGGTGATGCACAGCTCCAGGCATTGATTGCCGAAGGGTTGGAGAAGAACTACAACCTTCAGGTGGCCTATGGCCGCATCAAGCAGGCAGAAGCATCCTTGAGCATGGCTCGAGGCGCCAATTTGCCCACGGTGGCTATTATGGCGCAGGGAAGCGGCACCCGCATCAGCAACGGTAATGATGGCACCAAAGTTTTGGGATACAACACCAGTACCAGTCCTGTTATGCAGTTGGGATTCACCGCTTCGTGGGAGATGAACCTTTGGGGTAAATTGGGCAGCCAAACGCGAGCCAAGTATGCATCCTTCTTGGCTAGTTATGAATACCGCAACCTGATTCAATCCAATGTGATTGCCAGTATTGCTAAAAGTTATTACACGTTGATGGCTCTCGACGAACAGTTGCGAATCACCAAAGAAACGGTGGAACTCTTCAAGCAAAGTGCCCAAACCATGCAGTTGCTCAAAGATGCCGGGCAAACCAACGGTGCAGCGGTGGAGCAAAGCAATGCGTTGCTTTACAACACCCAATTGTCCATCCCAGTCCTTGAAAGCAGTATTCGCCAACAGGAAAACGCCATTTGTGTTCTGTTGGGACGTGCTCCAGGGCCAATTACCCGTGCAAGCATTGCGTCGCAATCGGGTGCGCCACGTTTGGAAACAGGCGTTCCCGTCCAGATGATGGCTCGCCGCCCTGATGTGAAACAGGCTGAGCTGGCATTCTGTTCGGCTTATGAGTTGACCATAGCCGCTCAAGCAAGCTTGTATCCTACTTTTACCCTCAGCACGGCTTCCATCGGGTATGCTTCGGGGCATCTATCCGACTTTTTCAACCCCGCAAACATTGCGGCCACCATTGCGGCAGGCATCAGCCAACCACTACTGTATAAAAAGCAGTTGAAAGGTAATGTGGTGATTGCAACGGCTCAGCAGGAAGAGGCTTTGCTCAACTTTAAAAGTACAGTGCTCATAGCCGGGCAGGAAGTATCGGACATTCTGTTTAGTTACCAAACTGCGCTCAACAAAGACGAGTTGCGCAACAAGCAAATTCAATCACTTACCAAGGCAGTCGATTTCACGCAGGAATTGCTAAAGGCAGGGGAGGCAACTTATACTGAGGTGTTGACCGCACAACAAAGTTTGCTGTCGGCACAACTCAGCCAGGTGAACGACCGTTTGGAACAGCTAAATTATAGTGTTAGCCTTT
>JAGPIS010000091.1 GCA_018054835.1 Breznakibacter sp.
GTATTCAAAGTGTGTCGCCCTTGGAGTTGCATTTCACCATCACCGCCCCATTCTGGAAAAGAGGTTGGTTTTACTTGCTCGGTTTGGCAATTGCCATTCTGCTGGTTTATCTCATTGTGAAATATCGGGAGCAGAAACTCCGTTATCAAAAGCAATTGCTTGAGACCGAGGTGGCTAACCAAACCGTGGTGTTGCGGAAACAAAAAGCTGAGATTGAGCAAAAAAACCGCGACATTACCGACAGCATCAACTATGCCCAGCGCATCCAAAACTCTATCTTGCCCCCGCTGGCCAATTTGCAAGGCGCATTCAAGGAGTCCTTCATATTCTTCAAGCCTCGCGACATTGTTAGTGGCGACTTCTATTGGTTCAACCGCACCAACAACACGGTGGTGATCTGTTGTGCCGACTGTACAGGGCATGGCGTTCCGGGTGCCTTTATGTCGATGATTGGAACCACCATTTTGAACGACATCTTTAAGCTGCCCGAGGTGGATTCGCCGGCGGCTCTGCTGGAACGGCTCGATAAGGAGCTGAAAATTATGCTTCATCGCAATCACGACATGGACACCAACGATGGCATGGATATTTCGGTGGTGGAAATTAATCTCTCCACCTACCGCATCCGCATTGCTTCGGCCAAGCGGCCGGTCTATCTCTTCCTCGATGGTCAGTTTGTGGAGTACAAAGGCAACCGGCGAAGCATTGGTGATAAATCGACCGACCAATACAATACCCCCTTCAATAATATCGTTTACAGCGGTCAGAAGGGCGACCTGGTCTATCTCTATTCCGACGGTTATTCCGACCAGTTTGGTGGCCCCAACGGTAAAAAATTGATGACCACAGGGGTGAAAGGCGTTTTGAAAAATATTGTCCATTTGCCAATGAATGAGCAGGGAGACTTTATTGCCAACCAATTTCAGCAGTGGAAAGGGCGGATGGAGCAGATTGATGATGTGATATTCATGGGAGTCAAGCTTCCGTGATGGATTTTTGTTGAAAACTTAATTCAATTCTTACTATGATATTTCTAGAGGCAAAAGAGGTTGTAAAACAATATGCCAACCATTTGGCGTTGGATCGGGTGAGTATCCAAGTGCCGGAGAATTCCATATTTGGATTGCTGGGCCCCAATGGTGCCGGTAAAACCACACTCATCCGCATAATCAACCAAATTACCATGCCCGACTCGGGCGAAGTGCTGTTGGAAGGGAAAAAACTACTTCCCTCCGACATTGCCCACATTGGCTATCTGCCCGAAGAGCGAGGGTTGTATAAAAAGATGAAGGTTGGCGAGCAAGCCCTGTACTTAGCCCAGCTTAAAGGGATGAGCCGACACGATGCATTGACCCGCTTGAAATTCTGGTTTGAAAAATTTGAAATACAGCCTTGGTGGGATAAAAAGGTGGAAGAGCTCTCGAAAGGGATGCAGCAAAAGATCCAGTTTGTGGTGACGGTGTTGCACCAGCCCAAGCTACTTATTTTCGACGAACCCTTCAGCGGTTTCGACCCCATCAATGCTAACTTGTTGAAGAATGAGATACTGGACCTTCAGAAACAGGGGGCTACGATACTCTTTTCAACGCATAACATGTCGTCGGTTGAAGAGATTTGCGACCACATCACCCTGATCAACCGATCCCAGATCATATTGCATGGTGGCGTGCAGGCCATCCGGCACGATTACAAGGAGCATCTGTTCAAACTCCAGTTCAAGGGTTCTCCCGAACGGCTTTGCCAAATCTTGGGCGAAGAATCCATGGTTAAACCGACCCAAATGGTCAACCATGTTCACGAAGCGATGATCCGCATGACGCCCGATGTCTCTTCCAATCAACTGCTTGGGAAGATACTCGATGAGGTTGAAATTGTTGGGTTCAATGAAATATTGCCCAGTATGAACGAGGTTTTTATCAAAGTTGTGGAACAGAGTAATCTGTCAAACCAATAAAATTTATACAGATGAATAAAACGATCTTGATCATAAAGAGGGAATATCTTTCCCGCGTTCAGAAAAAGAGTTTTGTGGTGATGTGCATCCTTGGCCCGCTGCTGTTTGCTGCCATGTTTGTTTTGCCCGTCTGGTTTTCGAGCCTGGCCGATTCGGCAAAAAGCAACATTGCCGTAATCGACGAAACGGGCAAGTATGCTGTCGCACTCACCAATACCGAGAACATCACTTTCTCTTTCCTCGGAAAGGAAAAGAAGGAGAGCATCAAGCACGATTACAAAACTGCCGGGTACGATGCCTACATGGTCATCGAATCGGATCTGGAGAAAGACCCCAATGGGGTTAAAATCTACTCCGAGTCGCAGGTTACCATCGACACCAAAGAGTCTGTGGCTCGTGCTTTGGAGCGCCACATCGAGCAGCAACGGCTCGATGCCTACTCATCCATCGATAGCCTGCGCGAAATTATCCACTACATCAGCAATGTGAATGTGGATGTCTCCACCATCAAGCTTACTGAGGACGGTGCCGAAAAGGAGAGCTCTGCCGAAGTGACCATGATTGCCGCCTTGGTGTTTGCCATGCTGATCTATTTCTTCGTGCTGATCTATGGTACCCAAGTCATGCGGGGTGTGATGGAGGAGAAAACCAACCGCATCGTGGAGGTGATCATCTCCTCGGTGAGGCCATTCCAGCTGATGATGGGCAAGGTGCTGGGAATTGCCTTGGTGGCGTTGACCCAATTCCTGATCTGGGTTGTCTTTACCCTGGTGATCATCACTGCCGTCAGCAGCTTTTTGGGTGCCGATGGATTGAGTGCTGCCGCCGGACAGTCGATGGGTAGCGATCAAATGGCGCAGATGGCTGCCGGAGCCGATAAGGCTGAGTTCGCGCATCAATTCGAGAATCTGCTGGCACAAACCCGGAGCATCGACCTGATTGGTAGTCTTTTTGCCTTTGCCTTCTTTTTCATTGGTGGATACCTGCTTTATGCCAGCTTTTTTGCTGCCATTGGCTCGGCCATCGACAACGATACCGATGGTCAGCAGTTTGTGACACCGGTGATGATGCCGCTGATCCTCTCCATCTACATTGCCATGGCCGCATTTCGCGATCCCGGCGGGTCCATTGCCTTCTGGTTTTCCATGTTCCCGTTGACATCGCCCATCGTGATGATGGCCCGCATCCCTTTTCAAATTCCACTCTGGGAAGTGTTGCTCTCAATGGCCATACTCACCGCCAGCTTTATTTTCAGCATCTGGTTCAGTGCCCGTATTTATCGTGTTGGTATTCTGATGTATGGTAAGAAAGTGACCTATAAGGAACTGTGGAAATGGTTTCGTCAGGCAGGCAAATGACGAAAATCAACATCATTTGTGACATGGTTGTTCTGTTTTTGGCGGCCATTTTGATTAACTTTGCCATAAAAATTGGATATGCGTACAGCAATTATTGATATAGGAACCAATACCATCAACCTGTTGGTAGTTGACCAAAACAGCCAGACTTACCATATTTTGCATGAGTCGAAATACCCGGCGAAATTGGGTAAGGGTGGCATCAACCAAGGTATTCTCTTGCCCGAGGCCATGGAGCGCGGGGTGGAGGCGCTTGAAACACACTTGCGTGTGATTAAGGATTTTAATGTGGAGTCCATTTTTACCATTGCCACATCAGCCATACGCAATTCAGCCAATGGAGCAGAGTTTTGTGGTATGATCAAGGAGAAATTCGGCCTTGATGTTCGCGTGATCAATGGCGAGCAGGAGGCACAGCTTATTTTTGACGGAGTCAAGCAGGTGGTACCCATTGGCAATGAACGGATCCTGATTCTTGATATTGGTGGGGGTAGCAACGAGTTTATCATTGCCAACAAAGAAGGCGTCCTGTGGAAACAGAGTTTCGAGTTGGGGATGGCTCGGCTGTTAGATAAGTTCCATCCATCCGACCCCATCACCACCACCGAGATCAAAGCCATTGAAGGCTACGTGCGCAGTGAGCTGGCCCCGCTTTACGAAGCCATCCGCCAGTATCCGGTCAATATGCTGATCGGATCCTCCGGGTCGTTCGATACCATTGCTGCCATGATTGCCGCCATGCACCATCCCCATTTGGATATCACACAAACATCCAACTATTTTATCCCGGTGGCCAGTTTCGAGGAGTTGCACCGCAAGCTTTTGGCATCAACTGCCGAACAACGGTTGGCCATGAAAAAGATGGATCCTCACCGGGTGGATATGATTGTGTTGGCCAGTATTTTTATTAACTTTGTTATTAGGGAGATGCGTATTTCGCAACTTCAACAATGTAACTTTGCATTGAAGGAAGGCGTTATCTTCCAGATTGTGAATCATCAATTATCCTGATTTTTATTATGGCAAAAATATTGGTTATCGATGATCAGAAAAGTATCCGCAATACCCTCAAGGATATTTTGGAGTACGAAGGGCACGAGGTGATTGTTGCCGAGGATGGTCTGGACGGCCTTGAGAAATTCAATGCCGGTAAATTCGATGTCGTATTGACCGATATCAAAATGCCAAATATGGACGGGATGGAGGTGCTGGAGAAAATAATCGCCACAGGAACCGATGCGCCGGTCATCATGATTTCGGGCCATGGTAACATCGATACTGCCGTGGAAGCCATCAAGAAGGGTGCCTACGATTTTATTGAGAAACCACTGGACTTGAACCGCCTGCTGGTCACCATCCGCAATGCCATTGAACGCAATAACTTGGTGGTGGAGACCAAAGTGCTCAAACGCAAGGTCAGCAAGGCCTATGACATGATAGGGGCTTCGGAGGCCATCCTCAAAGTCAAGGAGATGATCGATCGGGTAGCGCCTACCGACGCGCGGGTTTTGATCACTGGTCAGAACGGTACCGGCAAAGAGCTGGTGGCGCGTTGGTTGCACGAGAAGAGCAACCGAGCCGATATGCCCTTTGTGGGGGTCAATTGTGCGGCCATCCCTTCTGAACTGATCGAGAGCGAGTTGTTTGGCCATGAAAAGGGAGCCTTCACCTCGGCCATCAAACAACGGATCGGGAAGTTTGAGCAAGCCAATGGCGGCACCATCTTCCTCGACGAGATTGGCGACATGAGCCTTTCGGCCCAGGCCAAAGTGTTGCGCGCCCTGCAGGAAAACACCATTACCCGCGTGGGGAGCGACCGCGACATCAAAGTGGATGTGCGCGTGCTGGCGGCCACCAACAAAAACTTGAAGGAAGAGATCAAACTCAATAATTTCCGTGAAGACCTTTATCATCGCCTAAGCGTGATTCTCATTCATGTGCCATCGCTGAATGACCGGATTGAAGATATTCCGCTTTTGGTCAACCATTTTTTGACGCTGCTGTGTCAGGAGTTGAATATGCCGCCCAAAACCATCAGCCCCGAAGCCATTGTGGAGCTCCAGTCCATCACCTGGACAGGAAATATACGAGAATTCAGGAATGTGATTGAGCGGCTGATCATCCTTACCACAGGCGAGATCACTGCCGATGATGTGAAAGCCTATGCCAGGCCAGCCATTTGAGAAATAGTGATTTAACGTGGGAATGATTAATGGGGGAATTCAATTCCTATTCTTGGGCTTCGGATGTTTTTTTTTGTAAAAAATGAAGGTAGCCAAGTTTTTTATGGAAACTATTTCTATTTTTATGCAGTCAATTTATGACTCTCCAGTCCAATGGTTGGGTCTATAAGTGTAGTTTGTATGAATCTTTTATACCGTCCCGTTAAATGAGCCCACAGAGAGAGGCGTTACCGTTGTTTAGCTTTCAACTGGAGAAATCGGGGAAAGCTATGGTGCAGTTTTGCTCCGATGAACAGTCGGCCAAATTCCAACTGACCAATGTGAGCAATCCGTTGAACGATTTGCTCAAAGGTATGGCGTCACTCATTTTTGAACCTTCACACCTGTGGGGCGAGGAGAACTATTGCTACATCGACTGGTACTGCGAGGAGACCAGCTACAAATGGGCGCTTTCGACAGAAGATGGTGTGATGCTGGATGTTAAGATCATGTATGCCAGCGATCTTTTCGATGAAAGCTCCACAGTCACCATGGTGGATTGCCGGTGCAATTTCCTCGATTTTTACCTGGCCATAGTGCGGGAACTCGATTTTTTCATCAAACAAACCGGCTTGCTTAACTATGAGCAGAAGTGGCAGAAGGATGAGTTCCCTATCACTTATTTGTTATTGATGAAGAAGTACTTGATCGACAAGGGGCATTGGATCCCAAATTCCCGCAATAACGGTACGCTTAGTGATGAGTTGATCCTGCTTTTGGCCTAAACTCAATCCTTTTAGTCCGACGCGTAGGCCACCGATCCCACACTCACCCGTGCTCCCGGTATTTGCAACAACGCTTGGCAACATGCCTCCAGGGTGGCTCCCGTGGTAATCACATCATCCACCACCAGGAAGTGGTTGTTGTTAAACGATAAGCTATTCACCACGAAACTGTTTTCCACATTTTCCCATCGATCGTATCGTCCTTTCTTTGTTTGGGTTGAGGTGAATTGCGCCCTCTGCAGTATTTGGGTGGCCAAAGGGATGCCTGTTGCCTCCGACAACCCTTCGCAAATCAGTTCGCTCTGGTTGTATCCGCGCAGTTTAAGTTTCTTTTCGTGCAGGGGGACGGGTATCAAGTAGTTGATGGTGTTGGTCAATCCAGCCTCCTTCAGTATGCGTCCCATCTCTTGGCCTATGGTGATGGCCAGTTTTTGATTGCCCCGGTATTTTATTTCGTGCATCAGTTGCTGGATCTTCTCTTTCTTGCGGAAATAGTATATCGAAAAACCATACTCCAGGTTGACGCGCCCCCAAAATATCTGTTCCACCTTGTTGTGGCGGTATCCCTCAAAATGGGTGCGTGGCAGGTTTAACAAGCAATAGCGGCATACCGTAGTTTCGTTTTTGAATAGCTGGTTGCCGCAAAGGTGGCATATTCTTGGGAAAATCAAGGCACCCAAGCCTTCAAGCCACAGGCTTGCTGCATTTGTTGCTTTATTGGTTGTGCTTGCCATTTTTATCCGCTTTTTTCTGCTTAGCCTCAGTTGCCGGTAGCT
>JAGPIS010000092.1 GCA_018054835.1 Breznakibacter sp.
ATCCGAACAAGCTGGAATGTTGTGATGTACTCCGGTGGATGGTGGAGTATGTCTCAAAAGAAAGCTGTAGGTGAAGCGTTGAATCTAGAATGGTTCGCCCGGCTGGGGCTACAATCTTTTCAAGTTATAATGACCGGACAAGTTAATAGAATCCGCCGTGGTACGTAAGTATGCCCGGTGGTGTGGGGGGACAGCGGTGCGAGCCGCTTCCTACCCGATTAGAATCCCGCCATTCTCTATAATCCCTAAGGTGCAGAGCACCGGAACATCCCCTCGCGTGTGGTAATTTATATCCCGGGTCTCCGACCCTAATGTTTGGAAGTAGCCAATCATCTCCTCCCCTCGGGGAGGCCGGGAGGGGCTTTCGTTAATTAGGGATCTATTGTCTAAAGGGTCAGTCACCCCACGCGAAGGATTCGCGCGGTAGCGGTGTGCCCACCGTATGCTTCGCTGACGCTTGCATACAGCTACCAGTCTGCCGCTCCTCCGGAGCTTCCTCAAATCCTCACATCCTCACATCCTCAATTACTCAATTACTCAATTACTCAATTACTCACATCACCACATCATCAAATCATCGCATTTGCACATTACCCCATTAATTAATTGCCACATTAAACTATCTTTGCCCAAAATTCCAACCATGGTGATCCCCGAAAATAAAGACCCCTTTGGACGTGCCTGTTACGACTACCTGAATGGTGCGCGCCAGGCCAAAATACAGGTTTACTCCGACATTGCCGAGGCCGATGTGATGCAGGTGGCCTACCTCTTCCGCGGTTACGACCAGATGCCGCCTCTTGAGCAGCAAGCCCTGGGACTGGTGCGCGGTCGCATACTCGATGCCGGCGGGGGTGCCGGGCCTCATGCCCTCCACTTGCAAAAGCAGGGTTTCAACGTGACGGCCATCGACAGCTCACCCTTCTGCGTGCGCACCATGCAGGAACGCGGCATTGAGCAGGTGGTGCTCAACAGCATCTTCGACTATGAGCCCGAGCAGAAGTTCGACACCATCCTCCTGCTGATGAATGGCCTGGGTATGGCCGGCAAGGTGGAAAACATGGATGGCTTCTTCCGCAAGCTGCACGGCCTGCTCAACGAGGGGGGACAGGTGATTGGCGACAGCAGCGACCTGAGCTACCTCTACACCGAAACGCCCGGCGCCATCGATTTGATGCCCAAGGGAAAATACCATGGCGAGATTGTCTATCGCATGAAATACAAGAACCTGCGCAGCGATGCCTTCCCTTGGCTCTTCATCGACCAACACCTCTTCCGGGAGCGAGCCAAAGCCAACGGTTTCCGCTTCGACCTGCTCGGAGAGGGGGAGCATTACGATTATTTGTGCAGGATCGTGAAGGGGTGAAGAGTTTAAGAGTTTAAGAGTTGACCAGTTGACAAGTCGACGAGTCAGGGCTTCGACAAGTCCGCATCCAGTCTCTCCCCCTCGGGGGAGCCGGAGGGGGCTTCCATCCTAGGGGGAGTCGGAGAGGGCTTTGGTTTCTTTCGGAAAAGTCAAGGGCGGGAGGGGGTTTTCGTCTTGGCTTTTGATTATTTTGTCAAATATGGTGAAATTTCCTACCGTTTTGGATCGAGGATATTGATTTAAAGCTATTTTTGTGGTTGACCATTATATGTTCGTATCCCTATGAAGGCATACATTTTGTAGTATGAATATCTAAATTGTTTTTTATGAAACCATTATACACGTTGGGCCATTCGCAGTGCCGGTTGCAAAACAGCCCACCGGCGGGTGCTTATTCCACGTTCGCCTCTTGCTCCCGTTTTGTTTTTGTGTTGCTGCTCCTGTTGGGCGGGGTGATGCAGGGAGTTGACGCTCAATATTCAACGGGGTATCCTCAAATAGCAACCATTACAGATTCTAGTGTCGAATTAGTGGTGAGTTCTAGTACTACTAGGGCAACCTCATATTTTGTTGTCGTCGAGAAGAGTTTTGCATATGTTCTCAATAATCAAATGATTGAGTATGGAGGTTATGGTGTATATGATGTAGAAAATGACGTATATGAATTTTCTTTTGATGAAAATATGGTAGGTAATGTGTTTTTGCGTAATGCATCAACTTTATATCATGGCAGTATTTCTAGTCTTTTGCCTAGCACAAATTATATTCTATATGTAGTAACCAAAAAGACTGATTACTTTGAAGCTACCCCAACACGTCTAGAGTTTACAACTCTTACTGCCGTAACTCCTCCTTCTTTAAATACGTTTTCCCCAACCAATGGAGCTTCCGACGTTTCTTTATCCCCCACGTTGAGTATGACGTTTAATGAGGCGGTGAGTTTGGTTAGTGGGAAAATTAGTATTTTTAAGGCAGGTGAGACTCCTGCAAAGAAAACATATTATGCAGACCAAACAGATTTTGTGAAATTGGTTAATGGCGGACTATCAGTAGAGGTTTCTGCCAGTGGTTTGGAACCAGGTTCAAGTTATTACGTTACGGTAGATCCTGGTTTTGTCAAGTCCTCCGCTTCGGGGGTTGATTTTGAAGGCATAGCAGGGACAACAACCTGGACCTTCACCACCGGTACGGCGCCGCAGTTGGTGGCTGTTGATCCGCTTTCGCCTGCCAGTGGAGCAACCGGCGTGGCTTTGGATGCCATTTTAACGGCCAGGTTCGATCAATCCATTCGGTTTAACACATCAACCGATGTAAAGTATATCTATATTGTCAAGCGGGTTGCCGGAGTCAATACCATTGTGGCCAGTTATCCTCTGGGGTCAACCTATTCGGTACCCCCTTCGTTGAGTATTGATGCTGGAACTAATTCTTTGATTATCAATGGGGAGTCAGATTATGAATATGGCACCGATTATTCTGTTTACATAGAGTCGGGTGCCATCGAATCTTCCATTGGAATTCCTTTTTCAGGCCTGCAAACTGAAAATAGCTGGGCTTTCAGAACACTTGATCCTCCTGCTCCAGTGGGCACCATGGTAACTCCTGCGGCTGGTGATCTTAATATTTCCATATTGACCGATGTGGTGATCAATTACGATATGGCCATTCGTAACCTCGACGGCTCGGCCATAACCGATGCCAATGTAAAAAGCTTAATCAATATTTACCAAGGTAGCGTGGCGCCTGCAAATATCATCCCGTCAACTGGTTATACGGCCACCATAGCAGTCGATAAAAAGAGCATCACTGTTCGTTTGGCGCCTGGTAGTTATTTCAATCCCAATTCCGATATTAATGTTGTAATTGGAAAGGTTGAAAACAATCAGGGTTTTGAACAAAATTTGGAGCAAATCTTTACCTTTCATACCGGTGTTTATAATTCATGGACAGGTACCACTGATTCTGACTGGACTAAAGTTTCCAACTGGGGTGGAACCTATACTGAGGGAGCCAGTGTCATCATCAAGAGTAGTGCCAATGGAGCGGTACTGAACAGTAATTTATCCATCCCCAATATGATTATTGCCGAAGGCGGTAAATTGACCATCAATCCCGGTGCTACATTGACGGTGAATAGTTTTTTTAGGATGTATTCGGTGAATGGCTCTGGCACCAGTGCCTCATTGGTGGTTAATGGGACGTTGTCAACGGTGCCTTCTAAAACTTTTATTTATCAGGGAATAACCAATTACGATTACGACTACTATATTTCCTCTCCTGTGACTGGTGCACAAAAGAGTGTGGTGGCTCCAGCTGGATCGGTGTTCGAGTATAATGTTTTGACAGGGAAATATGTTGAGCTGAGTTCAGGATCGATTCTGAGTGCAGGTAAAGGTTATAGTGGTTATGCCCCCGCAGGTAGTTCTTTTGCTTTTTCGGGTGCTATCAATCAACTTGGAAGTTACCAGTTCGATGGTTCTAGAAATACGGTGAACTATGGCTGGAACCTGGCAGGGAATCCTTATCCGTGTGCCGTTGACTTGGCCTTGACTTATAATAATAATGGTTTCGCAAATTTGAAACCTCATGTTTATCTTCGTGACAATGTGACTCAACAATTATATGCATGGAATTTTCCTGCCGGAGTAGGAACTGCCGATGGACCACAAATCCCTTCGATGCATGCATTTTGGGTTCAGGTGGCAATTGGCCAGCCATCAGGTTCATTGACGATGCACTCAGCTGACCGAGTTCATAATACCAAGAATTATCACAAATCGGCATCTGCCACCCCCGTCCAGAAGCCCACGGTGAAACTCTTTGCCCAAAATGGTGCGGTCAAGGATTTGTCGGTCATCACCTTCATTCCCGGCAACGACGATGCCTACGATGATTACGATTCGGAAAAACGGTTTGCCATGAATAGTTCAGTTACTGACCTTTATACAGTAAAGGATGGCAAACGTTTGGTGATCAATAGTTTTTGTGAGTACAATGGCTCTAAGGAGGTGCCCATTGGGGTATATGCCAAGAAGGCCGGCACCTACACGCTGGGTTTGGCTTCGCTGGCCGGTTTCGACCAGGAGGTGGAACTCAAGTTGGTGGATTATAGCACTTCACCCGCCACCACCCACGATTTGTCATTGGGTGATTACAGCTTCACCGTGGCAGGGAATATTTTCATCGATCACCGTTTTGTGTTGCAAGTTTCTAACAAGGTTGCCACCGGAGTGGATCAACCCGAAGCCAACAGTGAGGTGACCATCTACGCGTTCCAGTCCGATGTGGTGATCGAAAACAAGGGGGATGCCGTTGGGCAATACACCATCTACGATCTGTCGGGGCGCGTCATCACCAGCGGGGAAGTGGGGGCTTTCAGTAAAGTTTCGGTACCCATGCCCGTGAAGGGTGTGGTGCTGGGCGAGGTGAAAACTTATAAAGGAGTGGTGAATAAGAAGTTGTTAATCCAATAATTTTACTATTTTTGTCACTGTTATGAAGGATTGCAAGAAAAATTATATAAAACCGGAGTTGTTTGTCCATGAGGTCGACAATTTGGTTTCGTTGCAAATGGTGAGTGAAAATACCCCACCTGGTGGTCCACGTTCAACACAAGTATCCCCTACTAGTCCAACTTCGCCCAATCCTTTTGAGGAGAACTCATTCAAAGAGCAATAAAACTGTATTGATTCATACATCAAACGCCCCAGTGGTTTCCACTGTGGGCGTTTTTTTAGGGGATAATCACCGCCCTGTCAGGTTTCAGGAACCTGACGAGGGCTAAAAATCAAAAAAACACATTCAACACCGCGGGTGTTGAGCAAATCTTGAAACATGGCTCCCACCGGTTGCACCGGCGGCTATTAATGTTCAAGTCCTTCGGACTTCCCCCTCATTTCCCTGATCATAGACTATTCTATCCACCTAGCTCTGACATTCAATGACTTATAGCCTGTCGCATCTTCAACTTTTCGACTCATGCTAAAGGCCGGAGGCCTTGAATATGAATAGCCACTGATGCAATTCGTGGATTGTGACGACACGGTACGCCAACCCCGAAGTGGGTTGAATGTGAAAATGCTAGAATAGATACTGAACGAAAAAAGATTCCTCTCGCCCCTGCCTTGCGATCGGAATGATCACGCGTTGGTCGCTATAGGGTAGTAGGTGGTCATTTTGAGTGGCCAAGGGTTAAAAACAGAGGGCGACCAAAATCGTTGGTCACCCTCTGTTGGTATTTGATGGCCTGTTAAAACAGGATGGAGATACCCAAATTTAGGGCGAAACTGTTGTTTTTAATTTTTAGTTTGCTGTCGTCGTCGTGCGTTGCTTGCATGTATTGATAACCCATGGCGGCATCGAATGCAACGTGGTCATTGAAGAAATAAGCAATACCACCTTGGAGTTTTGTGCCGAATGCACCAAATTTAATTTCGTCGGTCTTTGATGTGCCAAATGCGATGGAACCATCGGCAAAAGGCTTGAGCTTTTCACCTCCAAAATAATAACGTGCAGTAGGGCCAACCATAATTGAGGTGGTGTTGGTTCCATCGTTGTCCTCTACGGTTAATTCCATTCCGAGTCCAACAGCCAAATTGTCGATGAAAAAATAGCTTACTTGGGGGGTGAACTCAAAGTTGGTCATGCTGCCACTGTCCATTTTTTTACCATCGTAAACCACTTTTGATGATCCGGTCAATAGCGACATATTGGTCGATCCACTTAACATCACACGTCCTTTGGATGTTTGCGCACTCATCAAGGTTGCTGCTCCCAATACTAGGGAAATTGTCAATAAAATCTTTTTCATGTCTTTTAAGTGTTTGTTAAAATATCAAACAAATATATGTATAATATTATGTGATGTATTGTGTGTGGATTGATTTTTTGATTATACCGATGTTTTTTTGGGGCATAAAGATGTTGTATGTTCATTCGCGTCAAAATATCTTTTCAATCATTTTTAAAAGCATTACTTTTGAAATAAAATTCCATTTATTATGATTACGCAAGAGATCAAAGATATTTTGGCACACGAGGCACAAGCGGTGCTCAACATCCCGGTGAACGATTCGTTTGCCAAAGCCCTCGACATCATCCACCATCAGGTGCATGTGAAGAAAGGGAAAGTGATTATGAGTGGTATGGGTAAGGCGGGGCAGATCGCCATCAACATGGCCACCACCTTCAGCTCCACCGGCACACCGGCGGTGTTTCTCCATCCGGCCGAGGCCCAGCATGGCGATTTGGGCATCATGCAGGAGAACGATGTGATGATTTTGATCTCCAACTCGGGCAAAACCCGAGAGATTGTGGAGCTGGTGCACCTGGCTCGCGGTCTTTATCCCGATGTGCGCATCGTGGTGATCACCGGCAATCCGGAGAGTCCCTTGTCCGAAGATGCCGATGTGACGCTCTCCACCGGCAATCCTAGGGAGGTTTGCAGCCTAGGCCTGACACCCACCACTTCAACCACCATGATGACGGTGATTGGTGATATTCTGGTGGTCCTGTTGATGAAACGCATTGGGTTCAACAACGCCGAGTATGCCAAACGGCACCATGGCGGCTACCTAGGTCATAAGTCGCGCGAACAGGCGGAAGG
>JAGPIS010000093.1 GCA_018054835.1 Breznakibacter sp.
CCGAAAAACAGGATAACCATTTATGGAACAAGGCGTTTATATTTGCTTTTGCTGCCAATTTCTTGATGATGTTTGCATTTTACCTATTAATCCCAACGCTTCCATTCTATCTTGACAGTTATTTCGGTGCCGACAAAACCACCATTGGATTTGTCATGTCGATTTACATCGTGGCAGCCTTGGCCATCCGCCCCTTCTCTGGCTATTTCATCGACACGATGGATCGTAAAAAGCTCTACATCTTTGCCTACATAGCCTTCACTCTGTTATTTGCCACTTACACGTTGACAGCAGCCTTGGGTGTGTTTATTGTTTTGCGGATATTGCATGGGTTCACTTTTGGCATAACCACCACTGCGGGGAACACCATTGCCATTGATGTATTGCCATCGCATCGACGGGGAGAAGGCATTGGGTACTATGGCTTGTCCACCAATATCGCCATGGCATTGGGCCCTACGGCCGGCTTGTTTTTAATGGATTATTTCAACTTTGTTTATATTTTCTGGGCAGCATTTGTAGCTGGGACTTTGGGGCTATTGGCTTCTTTCGTCATTCATGCACCCCACAACAAACCCACCAAACACGAACCAATGTCGATGGACCGATTTATCCTCGTCAAGGCCATCCCCTCGGGATTCAACCTATTGCTGATTTCTCTGTCGTATGGGCTAATTATTTCATTCGGTGCGGTTTTCGGGAAGGAGATATCAGTGGAAAACACCGGAGTGTTTTACACCCTTATGGCAGCAGGCATATTCATTGCCCGGTTTTCATCGGGCAAATACCTGAATGCCGGAAAATTCAAACCAATAGGGATAATAAGCATCTCTTTGCTCACGATTTCCTATGCCTTTCTATCGCAAACCACACAAGCTTGGGAATATTATCTGTTGGCCACTGTTATTGGCATTGGATTCGGCATGTTGACGCCTGCTTTCCAAACCATGACCATCAATATGGCTCCCCACAACAAGCGGGGAACAGCCAACAGCACATTTTTCACCTCCCTCGATCTGGGTGTGGGCGGCGGCATGTTGCTGGGCGGGAAAATATCAGAGATCTGGGATCTGAACACCGCTTTCGCCATGGTTGCCGTTGCCAATCTGATTGGACTTTTCCTATTCATGCGATACACCATTCCCCTATACAACAAGCACAAAGCAGCTGAAAATCAATAAAAAATACTGATGCAAATCACATAAAAAAATGTAATACATCAGAACGGTTTTTTTTCAAAAACTGTAAATTGCGAATGATAAATAACCCGAAAATTCACAATTTAAAGTGTTGAGAAATGATTATTGGCGTACCAAAGGAAATCAAGAATAACGAAAACCGGGTGGCTCTGACCCCAGGTGGCGTTTTAGAGATGATAAAAGCCGGACATAAGGTTTATGTGCAATCAACGGCAGGGCTGGGAAGCGGCATCACCGACGAAGAGTACCTACAAGCCGGCGCAACCATGCTTCCCGACATAAAATCGGTTTACGACATCGCCGAGATGATAATCAAGGTGAAAGAACCAATAGCCGAGGAATATGGTTTGATCAAGGAGAACCAACTGCTGTTCACCTATTTCCATTTTGCCTCGTGCGAACCCCTAACCCATGCCATGATCAAAAACAAATCGGTATGTGTGGCCTACGAAACTGTTGAAAAAAGCGACCGCAGCCTACCATTGCTGATTCCTATGAGCGAAGTGGCCGGAAGGATGTCCATACAGCAAGGAGCCCGATACTTGGAAAAACCGGTGAAAGGGCGTGGCGTGCTTCTGGGTGGCGTACCTGGTGTAGCACCAGGAAAAGTTCTTGTCATAGGTGGTGGAATTGTAGGTACACAAGCGGCACGGATGGCAGCCGGTCTTGGGGCACAAGTCACCATCCTCGATAAAAGTTTAGATCGCTTACGATACCTCAATGATGTAATGCCAGCCAACGTCATGACCATGTATTCCAACGAATACAACATCAGAGAGCTAGTTAAAACGCACGACTTGATTGTTGGGGCGGTATTGATTCCTGGCGCAAAAGCACCCAAGCTGGTGACCCGTGAAATGTTAAAAACCATGCGCCCTGGAACCGTATTGGTTGATGTGGCCATCGACCAAGGCGGGGCATTTGAAACCTCAAAGGCAACCACCCATCAAGATCCAGTCTATATCATTGACGATATATTACACTATTGCGTGGCCAACATGCCCGGAGCAGTGCCATTCACCTCTACCGTGGCTCTTACCAATGCAACACTACCATACGCATTGCAATTGGCCAATAAAGGGTGGAAGAAAGCCTGCACCGAAAATCCAGAACTTCTTCTAGGGCTGAACGTCATCAATGGCCATGTTGTTTATCAAGGCGTTGCCGATGCCTTCAACCTACCCATGCGGGATGTTGCAGAATTCTTAAGTTAAAAACCACTCGTTATAAATAAAAAGACCGGGGAAAGAATACCATCCCCGGTCTTTTTTATGAAGTTTAGTGTTGATCACTTAATAACCCCTAGCTCTTTGCCAACCTTGATAAAGGCCGCAATGGCTTTGTCGAGGTGATGAGGCTCATGGGCAGCAGAAAGCTGAATGCGGATACGCGCCTGTCCTTTGGCCACCACAGGATAATAGAATCCCACAACGTAAATTCCCTCTTCCAACATGCGCGCTGCGAATTTTTGTGCCAATACAGCATCGTAAAGCATCAGAGCTGCAATAGCCGATTGGGATGGTTTGATATCGAAACCGGCCGCGGCCAATTTGGTTCTAAAATATTGAGCGTTGTCCATCACTTTATCGCGCAAGGCTGTACTCTCCTCCAGCATATTAAACACTTCGATGGCCGCCCCAACAATGGCCGGCGCCAAAGAGTTAGAGAACAGATACGGGCGCGAGCGTTGGCGCAGCATATCAATGATCTCCTTTTTACCGGTGGTATAACCACCCAAGGCTCCGCCCAAGGCTTTACCCAAGGTGCCGGTGATGATGTCAACACGATCCATTACATTGCAATGCTCGTGCGTTCCCCTTCCTGTTTTACCAATGAAACCGGAGGCATGGCTGTCGTCAACCATCACCAGGGCATTGTATTGATCGGCCAAATCACAAATCTTGTCCAGCTTGGCAATATCACCATCCATTGAAAAAACACCATCGGTGACAATGATGCGGAAACGGTTTTTCTGGGCTAATTGCAGCTGGGCTTCCAAGTCGGCCATGTCAGCATGCTTATAGCGGAAACGGGCAGCCTTGCACAAACGCACCCCATCAATGATGGAGGCATGGTTCAATTCATCGGAAATAATGGCGTCCTCTTCACCAAACAGAGGTTCAAAAACACCACCGTTGGCATCGAAACAGGCAGCATAAAGAATGGTATCCTCGGTGCCGAAGAACTGGGCGATTTTTTCTTCCAGTTGTTTGTGGATATCCTGAGTGCCACAAATAAACCGAACCGACGACATGCCATAACCATGCGTATCCATAGCCTGCTGGGCAGCTTTTACCACACGTGGGTGTGATGAGAGACCCAAATAGTTGTTGGCGCAAAAATTCAATACTTCAGCGCCATCGTTCACCTTGATTTCAGCACCCTGGGCTGATGTGATAATGCGTTCGCGTTTGAACAACCCCGACTCATCAATCGAGGTCAGCTCTTTTTGCAAATATTCTTTAAATTCTCCGTACATAATATGTGTTTTTCAATAAGCGTCGAAATTACGGATATTATTGTTTGAATAAAATGATGAAACCCACTTTTATCCCAATTAAACCCATGTGTTCAACCATAACAAGGGGTAACTACCCACAAGGCTGGTAGAATCAATTCTTCAACAACTCAATAGCAGTACGAACATGAGTCCAGCGCTCCTGATCCATTTTTGGCCCGATCACTTCAATCACATTCCCAGAGAGGATGGCTCCAACTTCGCCACACAAACGGGGTGAAAGCTGATTGATAAGGCCATACAAAAAACCGGCAGCATACAAATCGCCGGCACCAGTGGTGTCGATGCTTTTGACTGGGATCACCCCCACCTCAATGATCTCATCGAAATGTTTGATCAAACTGCCATTCTTCCCCAATTTCAAAACAGCCACATCCACCTTGCTGCCCATGTATTGAAGAGCCTCATGCCCTTCCTTACCGCTGAATGATTTGGCCTCTTCCTCATTGGCAAACAAAATATCGACATACTCCTCCACCAGGTGGGTCAGAAACTCAAGATTGGCCTCCACCACATTGTAGCTGGCCAAATCTAGGCTAATTTTCAAACCCTTCTGTTTGGCTATCTTCAAAGCACTCTCGATAAGATCGAAATTTTGAACCAAATAACCTTCCACATGAAAATAATGGTAATTATCGAAAAGGGATTCCGTAAGGTCGGCAGAACTCAATTCGATGGCGGCACCCAGGTAGGTGGCCATGGTACGCTCCGAATCGGCCGAAATCAGCGAAGTGCAGTGGCCGCTTTTATTGTTGCCGCTATAAAACAAATGGGGGAATATATTGGATTGCTCCATATCCTGCTTGAAAAAAGTGCCCAAATCATCAACCCCCACCTTGCCAATAAAGCCGGTTTGGACGCCAAGATTGGCTAATCCATGAATGGTGTTGGCGGCACTCCCACCCGAAGCTTGAGCCTTTTGAAAATCCTTAATGGCAAGTGAAACATTGGTTGCATTCTGTTCATCAACCAATTGCATGCTTCCCTTGGGCAAGCTCAACTGTTGCAACATGGCATCATCGTTTATGCGCGCCAAAATATCCACCAAAGCATTCCCCAATCCTAATACTCTCATTGTCATATATAATTAAAAAAGTTGGAAATTTTTACGCAAATATATTGCATAATTTGAAAAACAACCCTATTTTTGCATCGCAATTAAAACGATTGCAATCGCCTATACAAAGGCAAAACAAAATTCTCTAGTAGCTCAGTTGGTTAGAGCGGCGGACTGTTAATCCGTAGGTCGTAGGTTCAAGTCCTACCTGGAGAGCTTCAAAAAACATACCAAGTTAAAAGGTTTGTTTTGGTTTAATAAAATACATTCTCTAGTAGCTCAGTTGGTTAGAGCGGCGGACTGTTAATCCGTAGGTCGTAGGTTCAAGTCCTACCTGGAGAGCTTTAAAATCCGGATTGATTCCGGATTTTTTTTTTTACATATCAACGATATCCCGCCCAAATGGCGTCAAGGCCACTCCGGCCAATTTAAAATGCTGAATTCCAAACGGAATACCAATCACTGTGATACAGAGCAAACAGCCAAACAACAGGTGCGAGAGTGAAATCCAAATACCCCCCGTCAAAATCCAAAATACATTCATAAAAATATACAAACACCCGGAAGCGCGGCTATGGACTACGGTGGTGCGACCGAAGGGCCAAAGCGCCAGGGAGGCCATTTTCAGTGTTTGAATACCGAAAGGTATGCCCACAATGGTTATCATCAACAAAATGCTGGCCACAAAATACTCCAAAGCAATCACGATTCCACCAAAAAGAAGCCAAATTAAATTACCAAGAACCGACATAATGAATCAATTTTTATAATATTGTAAAGATAAAACATATCCCATTACACAATCTGTTATTCTCAAAAATAATGAAGTACTTGATCTGCCTGCTCATCATCCTAATGGCCAACAACAACGCAACCAGTCAAAAAAGAAGGGGAAACTATTTTTGGGGCGTCAGAACCGGAGCCATCTTCCCCACCAATTTGGGTCGATCCAATCATGAAATAGGCTTCAAAGATGTGGCATCGACGGGCTTCACAGGCGGCATTTGGGGCGGCTGGCACTACAACGAAAGGCTATCGTTATCTACTGAACTCAACTACCAATTCCTGCCAAAAAACAAATCGTTCTGGAATGTGGATTCCAAAGGCACTTTTTCGGCCAACTACCAATCCACCAACCTGCTGCTCACGGGGAATTATTACTTCAGCAATGATGATTGGCGGCCATTTTTAGGGGCGAGCTTTGGATTGCACCTCTTGCGGAATATGGTGGACTTCAAGTCAAAATACATCGGGACAGACAATGATGAATCCATCCATTACATTGCGACCGATTGGCGGCCTGGTTTCGGATTCAATTTGGGAACAATGGTTGACATCACGAAAAAAGCCCAGCTGGTTGTTGAAACGAAGCTGACCGTGATCCCCTTCTTGAAAGAACAGGTGGTTCCCATTATGGATGGCGATGTTATCGTCAACTCTTTCACAAAAAATCCCCATGGCAACCAAAATCAAATTTCGTTTACCATAGGGCTCAATTTCCAATTGTGATTTCAGAATAAACCGTGTATCTCGGCATTGATCTTATCCATAATCATGCTGAGATCGGAACGGTTGCCCACAAAATCAATATCATCGGCATTGATGATCAGCAGCTTACCCCTCTTATAGCCATGAATCCAATCTTCGTACCGCTCATTCAATTTTTTAAGATAATCGAGACGGATACTGTTTTCGTAGCTACGGCCCCGCTGTTGAATTTGCCTAACCAGGGTGGGCACCGAACAACGAAGATAAACCAACAAGTCGGGCGCTTGCACAAAAGTGCTCATCAGTTCGAACAACGATAAATAGTTGTCAAAGTCGCGCTTGCTCATCAACCCCATTTCGTGTAGATTGGGCGCGAAAATATTGGCATCTTCATAGATGGTGCGATCCTGAATTACCGTTTTTCCTGATTCCCGGATTTGCTGAACCGACAGAAACCGGTTTTTCAAAAAATAGATCTGAAGGTTGAAGGACCAACGGGTCATGTCCTCATAAAAATCGTTCAGGTAAGGATTGTCATCTACCTCTTCGTAATGGGGTTCCCAGCCGTAATGGTGGGCCAGGAGTTCTGTCAATGATGTTTTACCCGATCCTATGTTTCCGGCAACAGCTATATGCATATTAAATATAATTTATTTTCAATAACTCATCCATAAAGTC
>JAGPIS010000094.1 GCA_018054835.1 Breznakibacter sp.
GGATAGCCTGTACAGTTTTTCCATCGATGTTCAAATTCACGATGTAAACATTTGTTGAATAAACCAAATAGCGGAATTCGTTAACATGAGCGGAAAAATGAACCACTTCACCGGCACCGTAAAGAACGCAAGGTACCAACTCTTCTTGACGTAACAACTTGGCTACTTTCTTACCTGTACCAACACGGTTAACGCCGTTCAATTCAATTGTTTGCATGTTTAAAATTTTAATGTGCTACTCAAAATTAAGTTCTGCAAAGTGCAAGGAATCTTAATCTCCCATCACACGTCTGCCAAAACGCGGCTGCAAAGATATAAAAATTATAATATAAACTGATTACTGATAGACTGATAATTATAAACTTTATCAATGGTGTCGGCAAAAAGTTGAGCTACCGAAAGCACTTTTATTTTTGGTGACTCGCGTTTCAAGGGAATGGAGTCGGTTACCACCAATTCGATCAAGGATGAATTTTCGATGTTTTCGTATGCCTTACCCGACAAAACAGCATGGGAGGCAAAGGCACGGACGCTTTTAGCACCCTGTTCCATCATCATATCGGCAGCCTTAGACAAGGTTCCGGCGGTATCGACCATATCATCGAGAAGCACCACATTTTTACCCTTCACATCGCCAATCACGCGCATCTCATCAATCACATTGGCTTTGGCCCGATGCTTGTGACAGATCACCATGGGGGTTTGCAAGAATTTGGCATAGGTGTTGGCGCGCTTGGTTCCACCCACGTCGGGTGAAGCAATCACCAGGTCATCAAGATTCAACTGTTTGATGTAAGGCACAAAGATTGAAGAGGCATAGAGGTGGTCAACCGGGAGGTTGAAAAAACCTTGAATCTGATCGGCGTGAAGATCCATGGTGATCACGCGATCCACGCCTGCTGTGGTGAGCATATCGGCCACCAATTTGGCGCCAATGGAAACCCTGGGTTGATCTTTTCGATCCTGGCGAGCAAAACCGAAGTACGGCAGAACGGCAATAATCTTGTAGGCAGAGGCCCGCTTGGCGGCATCAATCAACATCAGCAGCTCAAAAAGGTTATCTGCCGGTGGAAAAGTACTCTGGACAATAAAGACGTGCGAACCACGAATCGTCTCTTCGTACATGGTGGCAAACTCTCCGTCGCTGAAACGGAGCACATTGACATTTCCCAATTCACGTCCGGAACTCAGGCTGATCTTTTCGGCCAGGTATTTGGTTGCTGTTCCTGAAAAAATCTTGATAGGTGCTTTTGGTGGCATTATAATGCGTTGTTTTTCTGTTAATTAATCATTAAAACGTTGCAAAGTTACAAAATTTGCCCGGATGCGGCCTCACATTAGAGGTTAATTTCATCCAAAAGAGCTTAAAGCTCCTGTTGGGGTAGGCTCTGCCATTTGGCATTCAAATATTCGATATGCGATAGGATTTCGTCACGCCCCAAACTCTTGGCCGATGAGGAAAAAAACATCTCGGGCAGTTCGTCCCACTCCAGGAGTAGAGCCTGCTTGTAATTATCGATGTTGCGCACCAATTCGGAAGGTTTCAGCTTGTCAATTTTTGTGAAGATGATATTAAATGGGATCCCTTTTTCACCCAGCATGGACATAAAGCGTAAATCGTTGGCCTGGGGCTCCAAGCGGGAATCAATCAGCACAAACAATAAAACCATGGATTCCCTTTTCAGGATATAATCCATGATGATGCTGTCGAACTCCGATTTGATGCTTTTGGAAACTTTGGCATAACCATATCCGGGCAAATCGACCAGGTACCAACACTTATTGATCTCAAAATGGTTAATAAGACGGGTTTTGCCGGGCGTACCCGATATCTTTGCCAGATTTTTGCGCTGGCACAGCATATTTATCAACGACGATTTCCCCACATTGGAACGTCCAATAAAGGCATACTCGGGTTTTGACGATTTCGGACAGCCCTTGATGGAACTATTGCTCATGATAAAGTCGGCGCTCTTAACAATCATATCTCTTAAATTTTGGCCAAAAGTAGTGATTATCAGCCAGAAAAAAAACCCAAGGAGAGCAACCCCTATAGCAACCCATTATCAATCAGCGATATAATATAATTAATGGTCTTATCGTCACCCGTCTCCTCGAACTCATCCTTAAGATTAGAACCAAACAAGCGAGCCATTGATTGCCAAAAGAATGCCGACAACTTACCCTTATAAAGCTTGATCAGGTTGTAACTGGTGTCACCTGTTTCGCGGTCAATCAGCTTGATCAGCAGCCGTCCTTGTGAAATGGAGAGCTTGCGCAACGGTTTTTCAAATTCATCAAATAGGATCTTCTCCGATTGCTTCAAGTAAGCTTTGCGCGCCTTCTCGGTTTTCAAGGTCGCCATATGGGTGTTGATTTCATGCAATTTGGCCGCAGCCATTCGTGCATAGGGCAATGTGATTTTGATATTACGCACCAAACGTGAATACCTGAGATAATCGCGTTCCGACTTGAAATTCATGGGGGGCATGATCACGATTTCGCGCAAATCCACGTGGGGAATAGTATCGGTATCCTCAATACGGCCAGCCACCAATTGAGGGGTTGCAACATTTTGACTCTTTTGAATCTGCCCGGCAGCCAAAAGGCAGGAGAACAAAGACAAAATCAGAACAACAATTCTCATCCCATGAATTTTCACAAAACTAATCAATTCTTTGGGCAAATGATTTCAACAGGGCAATTTCCTCTTCCCAAAGTGCCTCATCGGGGGTTTCCAGGATGATGGGCATATTGTCGAAGCGAGGGTCGCGCATCATGCGCTCGAACAAGGCCATGCCCATCACGCCCTTTCCGAGACTGTCGTGCCGGTCAACCCGGCTCCCCACCCCTTTTTTGGCATCGTTCAGGTGAATGGCGCGCAAATATCCAAACCCGACCACTTGATCGAACTCTTCCCAAACACATCCGTAACCATAGGCATCGATAATATCGTAACCGGCGGCTACCGTATGGCAGGTGTCCAAACAAACACCCACACGGCTTTTGTCGTCCACGCGACTGATGATATGCGCCAGGTGGGCAAAGCTGAATCCCATGTTTGTACCTTGCCCAGCGGTGTTTTCGATGATGGCAGCAACTCCTGTGGTGCGTTCCAGCGTCCAGTTGATGGAATCGGCAATGAGGTCGAGACACTCACTTTCGGAGATTTTGCTGAGGTGGCTTCCGGGATGGAAGTTCAGCATGGTCAGCCCCAATTGTTCGCAACGCTGCATCTCATCAAGAAAAGCATCTCTGGATTTCTGCAAGGCCTCAGGATCGGGATTGCCCAGATTGATCAGGTAGCTGTCGTGCGGCAGGATGTTTTTTGGCTCATATCCCAGACGGACACAATTGGCTTTGAACTGATCGATGCTTTCAGCCGTCAAAGGTTTGGCAACCCACTGGCGCTGATTCTTGGTAAACAACGCAAATGCTGTGGCGCCAATGGCCGAAGCATTGACCGGGGCATTTTCCACGCCACCTGATGCACTCACATGTGCACCGATATATTTATTCATGGTCGTTCAATTTTAAATTTATTACAGAACACAAAATACGAGCGATTGTTTCCAACCCCCTTAATCAAAATACTTAATGGTATGCTTGAGCGAAAACTCTATGCTGTTCAAGCCATTTTCCTCTCCATAATAGTAAGGTTTGGTAGTTCCAAACTGACGCGAGTAGATCACCCTGGCTTCCAGGAAATCGGTGAAGGCATACCCAAAACCACCACCTATGGTTGCCCGCTGAAAAAAATCGTTGACCGGCAGTTCGCTTTGCATATTGAAATTGAAAGCCACCAGGCCATCGGCAAACCACACCCCTTTCTGCGTTTTCTTAACATTGGGCGAGATGATGAAACGGGGCTCCATCCTGTAGATAACCCGACTGCTGCGCGAGTTCACATCAATGGGTTCGTAACGGATGAGGCGCTGCTCGAGACGGATTTCATGGCGGGTCTTGATCCTTTTTTCACCAGGCGCGCTCACATAGAGGGATTGGTGCATCCTGAACTCCTTTTCGCGGGAGGTGCGCTCGTGATAAGCATAAGCGCCCAAACCACCAACCTCAAGCGAAATCCATCCATTGGCTCGAAACCTCAACCCGCCACGCACCCCTACAGCTTGCCATTTCACATCGCCATAGCCAATTTGCGAGACCACATCGGCATGAACTGACCACCAACGGTTCAACAAAAAGTTATCCTGAAAAACAAATTTGTTCTCAAGTTTTTGACCCGATGCAAAACCGACAAGAACCGTCAAAACAACAGAAACAATAATCTTACGCACAGAATTTCAAATTTAAGTCAGGTATAAAAATAGGGGTTTCCCCAAGTGATCAAACCATTTCCCATCCCAAGTGTTTAAAACAATAAACAAATCAAGCAAAACAGGCTATAGAACGTTTCAATCATGACAAATATAAAAAATTTTGATTACATCATCATAGGGGCTGGCATAACTGGTACGACGGCAGCAGAAACCATCTCCTCCCTATCGCGGGATTCATCGGTATTGCTGATCAACAACGAACCGCGCCTGCCTTACAAACGCACAAAGATCAACAAAAGCATCCATAGCGGTTTCCACACCGATGATTTTGCCTTAAAAAGCAAAGCATGGTTCGCTGAAAAAAACATCACCCTGATCGCCGAAAACGTGGAGAGCATCCATACGGAAAGCAAGACGATTTCAACTGGAGACCAGACCTTCACCTATGGCAAATTGCTGCTGGCCATGGGCTGCCGCCCGCGCTGCACGGGGAACAAGGCTTGGGACCGGATGGTGATGCCTGTACGGACAGCCACCGAGGTAGAAGTCATCATCGAGTCGATGCAAAAAGCCAACCACTACCTGATCATTGGCGGGGGAGCTGAAGGGATTGAAACGGCAGAGCAATTGGTCAGAGCCGGCAAACGGGTGACGCTGACGGATCGAAACCTCCACTTGATGCACCGCTATTTGACGGAAGAATTGAGCAACCGGGTCAAAAACACATTGATGAAAAACGGCATTTCGGTAATCAATCCGACAGAAATAATAGCCATCCATCAGAACCAAGAGTACACCATCGAGCTCAACGGGCAAACCATCACAGCCGATGCCATCATCAGCTGTATAGGGCACCAGCCCAATATGGAACTAGCCTTGAATGCCGGCATCAAGACCAACCGGGGCATCGTGGTTGACAAAACACTTCAAACCAGTTCGCCGGAGGTATTTGCAGCGGGCGATGTGGCCGAACATCCGGATGGCCATATCACAGGGTTGTGGCACGCCGCCGAATACCAGGGGAAAATAGCAGCCATGAATATGGCAGGCATACACACCATTTGCGAAAACCGTCCCTACCGATTCAAGACAGAGGTGTTTGGCGATTTTTATTTCTCAGGCGGAACGCTCAAACAGCCCGGTGCAACAATCACCCAAACAGGAACAGCCAACAAGGTTAGGATGATGGCAATAGCCAACAACCAGATCCTGGGCATTGTATCCCTTAACGAGGCTCTATTGGCACCGTTGTACCAGCAAGCCCTGATGGAGCATTGGACACCCGACCAGCTCGAGTTGGCCATCAACAAATTGGCACAAGAGTAGAACAACATAACAAAAATTCTTTCTTTTTCGAATTCCAGATGCTATATTGGCAGCCATTCCACATCCAAAAGAATGAAAACCAAATCATAGAGTTTATGAACCACACAGAGCCAATCTATGCCAATGTCACCTCTGAAATAGGCGAACTGGAAGCCGTCATTCTGCACACGCCGGGACGTGAAGTGGAGAGCATGACACCGGCCAATGCCCAACGAGCCCTTTACAGCGATATACTAAACCTTTCAGTAGCCAGTTACGAGTACGAGCAACTGCAAGGCGTATTAAATAAAGTAACCAAAGTATTCCAGGTAAAAACCCTTCTGGAGGATATCCTGCATGAAGAAAAAGTGAGGCAGAAATTGATTGAACGCATCTGCTCTGCCGAAAAAATATTAAACATTCGCGACTACCTGCTCGAATTGGATGCCAAGGAGTTGAGCCGCCAATTGATTGAAGGGTCGGAATTCAAATACGACTCGCTAACCAATTACCTCTCCGAGGAACGGTATGCCTTGCGGCCACTCCACAACTTTTTTTTCACCCGCGATGCCTCCATGACCCTACACGAGCAGGTGCTGATTGGAAAAATGGCCAATGCGGTGCGCGAGCGAGAATCCATGATCATGGAGGCCATTTTCAACCATTCGAAACAAGTGTCGGCCAAAACCATCAATCCGGCATCCTTTTACAACATCGAGCCGGAAACAAAAATTGAAGGCGGCGATGTTTTGATAGCCCGCCACGACATCACCATCATCGGGAACGGCGTCCGCACAAGCACCCAAGGCATCGACTTCATCATCAACCAGATGAAGCAACGCAAAGAACGCCATTACATTGTGGTTCAGCAACTGCCGCACAAACCAGAGTCGTTCATCCACCTTGACATGGTCTTCACCTTACTGGACCGCGACCAATGCATGGTTTACGAACCGGTCATCCTCCATCCGGGCAACCTGCTAACCATATTAATCGAAATCGACAACGGAATTGTGAAACGCATCGAGAAGAAACCCGATCTATTGGCTTGCCTAAAGGAGTTGGGCGTGAACTTGAAACCCATCCTGTGTGGCGGCAATAAAGATGTTTGGAACAGCGAACGCGAACAGTGGCACAGTGGCGCCAACTTTTTTGCCATGGCACCAGGCAAAGTGCTGGGCTACGAACGCAACACCTACACCATGGAGGCCATGAACAACCATGGTTACGAAATCATCCCCGCCATCGATGTGCTCAACAACAGCATCAACCTGGACAATTACAGCAAATATGTGGTGACCATTGAAGGGTCGGAACTTTCGCGCGG
>JAGPIS010000095.1 GCA_018054835.1 Breznakibacter sp.
AAAAAGGAGTCCAAATGCTGGGCTCCTTTTTTTATTTGACTATTGTGTATTGAATCTGAGAGTTGTAAATTTATATAACTTAAGGATGGATGATTTGATTTTGATTGTGTGCTCAATGTTACCTTCAGTGCTTTGTGTGGGTATCTTGATTGTTAGGATTTAGATGAAGGCGATAATTTAATCCTAAATATATGATTTGGCTTCATTTGCTTGTATTCTTTTTGTGTATTTTGGTTGGTACGCGGTTGAAAGGCTTGGCTATGGGTACAATGGCCGGTGTAGGACTTATGGTCTTGATCTTTTTCTTTGGGCTCCCGCCCGGCCAACCCCCAACGATTGTCTTGGGAATGATCTTGGCCGTTATCACTGCATTGTCGGCGCTGGAGGCCGCCGGAGGTCTTGATTATCTTGTGAAGGTGGCAGCTCGCCTCATGGCAAAGCATCCTCAGTATATAACTTTTTTAGCACCGATGATCACCTATTTGTTTACGATGGCTGCCGGAACTCAATCCATCGTTTATGCTCTCTTGCCCGTCATCTCCGAAATATCCAGGAAGGCCGGTGTTCGCCCAGAAAGGCCTCTAACTGCCAGTGTGATTGCCTCTATGTTCGGATTGATTTCATCACCCATTTCTGCGGCTATGGTGGCCTTTGTTGGCTTGCTTACCGTTAAGGATGTCTCTTTGGCTAAAATTTTGATTATCATTATACCGTCTTGCGTGGTGGCCATTTTCATGGCCTCCTTGAGTGTGGCGTGGAGGGGAAAATCGCTGGCCGATGATCAAGGCTACCAGGACAAGCTCAGTCATGGAGATTTCGAAGTTGTCGCCACAAACTCCTCCAGTCAAAGGGACAATGACCGGAATGCGATGGGAGGGCTTCTGTTGTTTGGTGTCGGAATCCTTTTTATTGTCTTGATAGGTTTGTATCCCAATCTCAAACCCACCTTCGAAGTGGTTTTGAATGGTGTTGTTACCGAGGAAAGTATAGGATCGGGTGCCGCTACTATGGTGATGATGCTTGCTGTAGCCGGATTGATTATGTTGCTCTTTAAAGCCGGTGCCGAACAAACTATAAAAACCAAATCAATGAGCAATGGCATCATTGCCATCATCTCTATCCTGGGTATCTCTTGGATGGGCTCCACTTTTTTTGAGGGCAATAGGCAGGAGATTGTAGATAGCTTTTCTGGGATCATCAATTCCCATCCATGGATTTTTGCACTGGGATTGTTCTTCCTGTCGGTTCTGCTTTTCAGTCAGGCCGCCACCATCATCACCCTGGTTCCCATTGTTATTGGACTTAATATGTCGGCGCCCCTGATTGTGGGTTTTTATCCTGCTGTCAACGGACTTTTTTTCCTTCCCACTTATGGAACCGTTATCGCTGCTGTTGCTTTTGACCGCACCGGAACCACCACCATTGGGAAATATTTGCTCAACCACTCCTTTATGTTGCCCGGATTGGTTGGGGTATTCACTGCTACAGTACTTTCATTGATTCTTAGTCATCTTGTTTTATAAAGTAAAAGTTTAACCCCATGGAAAAAAATGTTTTGTATTTTCTAAGTTGGACAGCTACCGTTGGGATGTTGCTCTTTGGTGCTAATGTTTCAACACATGCCCAAGAATTCAGGACTGAAAGTGACTTGTTGGGGCCAATTCAAGTGCCTTCAGGAGCC
This sequence comes from Breznakibacter sp., assembly GCA_018054835.1. Lineage (GTDB taxonomy): Bacteria > Bacteroidota > Bacteroidia > Bacteroidales > Marinilabiliaceae > JAGPIS01. Next base: position 1,682 of record JAGPIS010000095.1, read on the forward strand.
TTTTACGGAGTTCAAACTGTTAGAGCCCAGGATAATTTTCCCATCTCGCAAATGATGATTTCAAATTATCCACAGTATATCAAGGCATTGGCCTTGGTTAAGAAGGCTGCTGCTGAAACCAATCACGACTTGGGAGTATTGCCTTCAGATATTCACCAAGCCATTCTTAAAGCTTGTGACGAAGTGTTGACGGGCAAGTACAACGATCAGTTTTCTGTCAATATGTATCAGGGTGGGGCGGGTACTTCCACCAATATGGTGATTAATGAAGTGGTGGCCAATATTGCCAACTTTCAGGCCGGTAAATCTTTAGGTAAATACGAATGGGTAACTCCCAACGACCATGTCAACATGTCACAATCCACCAACGACTTTATTCCTACATCCATCAAGGTGGCTCTGTTAATGATGAGTAAGGATATGAAGGTTGAGTTGAAAGCCTTGCGCAATGCCTTTTTCGACTTGGGGCAGAAACACATCGACAATCTTAAAATGGGGCGGACGGAGTATCAGGATGCAGTTCCTATGACCTCCGGCCAGGAATTTCACAGTTTTGCTGCAGCTCTCGAATGGGAATATGGCAACATTGAGGCTGCCGAAAAAAGCTTGATGGTGATCAATATGGGTGCCACAGCTATTGGAACCCAAATCAATGCACCCATGGACTTTCCTCCAACTTGTGCCAATCATTTGAGCGAAATCACGGGTTTTGATTTTGTGCCAGTCAATGACCTTATTGCCGGTACATGGAATTTACACCCTTTTGTGGTTTATTCCTCTGCACTGAAGAGTTTAGCAATCACATTGACCAAGATTAGCCGCGATTTGATGTTTCTCTCTTCAGGACCTCGCAATGGTATTTATGAACTCAAACTACCCGAGCGACAACCAGGTTCCTCAATTATGCCAGGAAAGGTTAACCCGGTGATGCCTGAAGTGCTGCACCAGGTTTGTTTCCGGGTGATCGCCAACGATCTTGCCGTAACCCTATCAGCCGAGAATGGAATGTTGCAGCTTAACGCCTATGAGCCATTGGTGGCATCAGCCACCTTTGAGTCGCAGGAGTTGTTCACAAATGTGTTTAAAGTTTTCCGCGAGAAATGTGTGGAGGGTATTATAGTTAATTCCAATATCACGCAACAACATATCAATACTACTGTAGGCATTGTCACCTCCTTGGTTCCTGTTATTGGTTATAAGAAATCTTCGGAGATCGCTGCCGAAGCATACCATTCGGGCAAAGGTGTGTTGGAAGTTATTCGCGAGAAGAAAATTTTGACTGAAAAAGAGATAAAAAAATTGCTCGACCCGGTAACAATGACGAACTTAAGAAAAGAAAACTATAAAAAATAAATCACGAATTGTTAATATAATTGATGTCATATGAAAAAGATGAATTATTGTTTAGCCATTATTTTGCTACTGATTGTTCCATTCGTTTATTCACAGAACCCAGCGTTGCCTAATGTGGTCATGATTGCCACTGGTGGCACCATTGCCGGTTCGGGCGAGAGTTCCACCACGGCTTCCTACACTTCGGGTGTGGCCGGTGTGGATGAGATGTTGCGAAGTGTTCCTGGCGTCGAGAAAATGGCAGAGATTAAAGGGGAGCAGTTTTGTAAAATTGGATCGCAGGATATGACTTTTGATATTCTTCTTCGCCTGGCCAATTATTTGAACGAATTGCTGGCTCGTCAGGATGTGGATGCGGTGGTGATCACCCATGGTACCGATACCATGGAGGAGTCGGCCTATTTCCTGAGTCTTACCGTAAAGAGCGATAAACCAGTTGTGATGGTGGGAGCGATGAGGCCATCTTCAGCTTTGAGTGCCGAAGGTCCTCTCAATCTTTACAATGCCATTGCTACGGCGGTGTCTCCCAAATCGGTCAAGCGCGGTGTGATGGTGGTGATGAACGACCTCGTTTTTGATGCCCAATCACTCATCAAGATGAACACCGCTTCGGTGCAGGCTTTTCAAGCACCCGACAAGGGTCCGGCAGGTAAAGTGAATTACGGTGTAGTGGAGTATTACCGTTATCCCAGCCGCTACTATGGCGTGGCAAGCGACCTTTCGGTGGCGGGTGTCACCAAGTTGCCTAGGGTGGACGTTATCTATGCCTGTACTGATATGTCGGCCGATTTGATTGATGCCGCAGTAAAATTGGGTGCCAAGGGCATTGTGGTTGCCGGTGTGGGAAATGGCAATCTGAATGCCGCGTCGTTGAAAGCTTGCGCCGAGGCCGCCAAAAAGGGGGTGGTGGTGGTGCGTAGTTCCCGCGTGGCCACCGGCTCAGTAGGTCGTAATGTGGAAGTGAACGATGATGAGCTGGGGCTTGTGGCCTCCGACCAATTGAATCCTGCAAAGGCCAGGGTGTTGCTGTCGTTGCTGCTGGTTAAAAACCGAACTCCCCAGCAAATTCAGGAGTATTTTTTTAGTTATTAGTGTGATGCGTTTTTTACTATAAAAACAGCTGCCATGAAGAAAATCTTGTTGTTGGTATTTTTAGGGATGATGATGGATGCATGGCCCCAATATCTTAGGTATCATTCAGCCGATTCGGTCAATGGCAAACCGCGCCACGAAGGCTTTATCTATGTCAAGATGAAGCTCAATGGTGTTTACGACATCTCCGGCGGTTTGCAAGGTTCCGATGTGTTCAACATCGGGCAGATCAATGTTTGGGACGATGACAATACGCCCAATATTTGGATGGATCTTTATCAATCGCAGATGCGTTTCTCCGGTTCCCGGCAGATTGGGAACCGCACCGCAACCGGTTTCGTGGAAGGTGACTTCTGGGGTGGTAATGGCCATTTCCGCTTGCGCCATGCCTATGTGCGTTACTGGTTTTTTCAGTTTGGACAGGATTGGAGCTTCTTTGGCGACAAGAATGTGTGGCCTAATTTATTCGACTGGGATGGCCCTCCATCGGGCGTTTGGTCGCGTGCGCCTCACCTTCAGCTCTTTTGGGAACGGCCCAACAACTGGCGCTATGAATTTGGGATTGCCCGGCAAACCTCTTCCGACATAAATTTTTCTGCTTCGGGTGATCCTGAGGTGCAACCTCCCACGGGGCACCCTTACCCCGATTTTATTGCGGCCATCAACAAGGGCACTTCTTGGGGGCATTGGCGCTTTACAGCCATGGTGCGACGTATCGCCTACGAATCATCCACCGAGGCCACCAGCTACGCAACCGGATGGGGTGTCACTACCAGTGGGTTTGTGAAAACCCATCCGTTGGTGAACAACAACTTCCAATTCCAATTTGTGGCCGGTGCGGGCATTTCATCCTATTTGGCATCCTTTGGCGGGTATAATATGAATGGCCTTCCCAACGGGAAAGGGGAGCTGCAAACCATCCCTGCCGTTGGCGGCTGGATTGCTTATGAACATTATTTGTCGCAACGATGGCATTGGAATATCTGTGGTGGGTTTAGCGAGCTGCGAACCGGTACTATCGCCCATTATCCATATGAATCGGAATATTTGAAGCTCTCAAACGGAGAGGTTACTTTCCGCGGGCTCTATATGGTGGGGAACATCATGTACGATCCGTTCGAGAATTTCACTGTTGGGCTTGAATACAATTTTGGGTATAAAAAGAATATTTACGAAGGAACCATTGAGGATACGGCAAACTCCAAAATCGAGAAGAGCCGCAATGCCAACCGCATCAGCTTCGGGTTGTTTTATAATTTTTAAGGTTAGTATTTTAAGCATGGCAAAGGGGCTGCCGAAATTTTCGGACAGCCCCTTTTTAAAAAATGTGTGGTTAATATTTGATGATAATTTCATCCAGTGGTTTGCGAACCTTTGCCAGATTTTGATACCCATCGTCCTCCGACCGGTACCCAACTGGAGCCATTACCACCGCAGTGAGTCCTTTTGCCTTCAGTCCCAAAAGTTCATCAAAGGCCTCGTTGCTGAAACCTTCCATGGGGCAGGCATCAATGTTGGCCGTGGCAGCTGCCGAAAGCAGGAATCCCAAGGCTATGTAGGCTTGTCGTGCTGCCCATTGCGTCAACTGTTCGGGGGTGCGCGACTGGATGGTATTTTTCATCATCCCTTCATATTCCGCCAACGCTTCAACGGGAATGTTGCGGGTTTTTGAAATGTTCGCGATGAATGCATCCACATCTTTGCCCGTCAAATGGGTTTGTGCTGCAAATATCACCAGGTGGGAAGCATCGGTTACTTGGCTTTGACCCCAAGCCTGGGCTTTGAGCTGCTCCCGGATGTTTTTGTCCTCAATCAATAGCACTTTGAAAGGTTGCAAACCATACGATGTGGGTGCCAGATTGATGGACTCCAAGAGGAACTTGAGTTGCTCATCGGTAAGTTTCCGGCGGGTGTCGAATTTTTTGACGGCATACCGCCATTTGAATTTTTCTATAATGTTCATGGTTGCTTTGTTTTCTAGTATTAACAATTCTCCCTCATTTTGGTTCTTGGTCGTTTATTTTTGTTTGCACAAAACCTTTCGTATCCGGCACTTGTTTTCTAAATCTAAGCACACAACCGTTTTCGGGCTCCATTTAATATTTTTTGAAGAACGAAGGCTTTTCTGTGAATTATTGATAATATAAATCAATAGATATTAAATTGTAATTTCAAACGGCCTAGAAGGTTGGTTCGCAAGTGAAAATCTACGTTTTAATTACAATTTGCTTTTGGGAATTCTTTTTTTTTGCCTATTTTGTTGGCACTTCGATGGCCTTGAGTAGGCGTTTAAGTGTTTGTTTATTATTTATTTAGTGGATATTTAGTTTTTTCATCCTATTTTTAAGTGGATTTGGTCAATTTGTATTGAATATTAAATCATAATATAAATTCAGGTATTATGCAAACAAAACTTCAGGAACTAACCGATAAGATCTATCAGGAAGGTGTTCAAAAAGCTCAAAATGAAGCGGAAGAGCTTTTGGCTAGAGCCAAAAACGAAGCAGCCGAAATTGTTTCAAAAGCCCATGTGGATGCTCAGAAAATACTTGAGGAGTCGGAACGCAAGGCCAAGGAAAATGCTCGCAATGTTGAGTCGGAACTAAAACTCTCGGCTGGGCAGGCCATGAGTGCTTTGAAGCAAAGCATCGCCGAACTGATTACCATGAAGGTGGTTAATCCTGGGGTTAATGCCATTTTTTCCGATACTAAGTTTCTTTCCGAACTGG
>JAGPIS010000096.1 GCA_018054835.1 Breznakibacter sp.
GCAATGCCAACGATCAAAAGTTTTTTTGACGGGTTATTGATGTTTTGTTTTGAGGTGTCCATGCCTTATTCTTTTATGATTCCACACAAACCTACATGATTTTTTTCATACTCCCATATTGGTGTATGAAAAAACGGTTGTGGTTGATTGGTTAGTTAATCTGTTTGATGAAATTTAATGCCAAACGGCGGGCTTCCGTGTCGCTGTTGCAATAATCCGCGATGGTGGGGGTGCCGATACGGGTTCCCTTTTCCAGCGTATGTTCAATCACCCCGCTCATCTGGATGAAACTTATTTGTTGGTTGAGGAAAGCCTCAACGGCCACTTCGTTGGCGGCATTCAGCAAGCAGGGGGCATTGCCGCCAAGGCGCATGGCTTCGAAGGCAAGCGCCAGGTTTTTGAAGGTCTTGTCATCGGCTTTTTCAAATGTCAGCTGCGGGTAATCCAAAAAGTTGAATCGTCCGAAATTGGCAAAGATTCGGTCGGGATAGGCCAATGCATATTGGATGGGGAGCCGCATGTCGGGCAGTCCCATTTGTGCTTTCAGGCTGCCATCGGTAAATTGTACCAGCGAATGGATGATGGATTGGGGGTGCACAATGATATCGATTTGGTCGGGCGTCAGATCGAACAACCATTTGGCTTCAATGGCTTCCAGCCCTTTGTTCATGAGGGAAGCCGAATCGATGGTGACTTTGTTGCCCATACTCCAGTTGGGATGGTTCAGGGCTTGTGCTGGCGTTACCTTGGCCAGTTCTTGGGCGCTCTTGCCGCGGAATGGTCCTCCAGAGGCTGTAAGGATGATCTTTTCGAGCGGTTGGTGCCATTCACCCACCAGGCATTGGAAAATGGCTGAGTGCTCCGAATCAACGGGCAGGATGGTGGCTCGGTGCTGGTGTGCCAGCCTGGTGATCAGGTCGCCTGCAACCACCAAAGTCTCCTTGTTGGCCAGGGCAATGGTTTTGCCTGCTTCGATGGCCTTGATGGTGGGCATCAAACCGCTAAAGCCTACCATGGCCGTCAGTACCACATCGATGTTGCCCATCTGCACCACCTGTTCAATGGCGCTGGCTCCGGCATAAACCTTTATGTCGGTATCGGACAATGCTTCTTTGACCAATTCATATTTGCCGGTGTTGGCAATAACCACCACATTGGGCTTGAATTTTAGAGCCTGCTCAATCAAACGTTCGCAACTGTTGTTGGCCACCAATACTTCCACCGAAAAACGTTCGGGGTTTTGCGCTATCACTTCCAGTGCTTGTGTTCCTATTGATCCGGTGGATCCTAAAATCGCTATGTTTTTCACTATCAAAATCTTATCAAAAACTATTCGAACGATAAATAATTCTCTGGATTTAAGGGAACTCCAGCATACCACATCTCCAAGTGTAAGTGCGGGCCGGTGGTGAGTTCGCCCGAATTACCTACGGTGGCAATGGCTTCCCCTGTTTTTACCCGGTCGCCCATTTTTTTCAACAATTTGCCATTGTGTTTGTATATCGACACCAGCTGATTTTCGTGCTGGATCTGGATCACATAACCTGTTTCAACCGTCCAACCCGAGAAGATTACGGTTCCTTCGTATATGGCTGATACCCTGCTTCCGGGCGATGCCACAATGTCCACACCATAATGACCGCGCGAATCGCCATATTTATTGGTGATGATCCCTTTCAATGGAGGAAAGAAATACATCATCTCCAGGCGAGTGTCTTTTTTGCGCCCTTGCTTTTCGCTAACGCTAAACCGCTCTTCTTCTTCTATCTGCAATAGGAAAAGGCTGTCCTCTTCCGATTTGGCTGTCTTTAATGCCACCGCATTCACCGATTTTGTGGCGGTGGAATCGCTCCTGTTGTAGGCTTGGCTTGGAATCTCACCCGAGATGATGGATCGCATGTCGGCAATAAAATTATCGCGCCGCTCAATTTCGTAAAGCAAGCTGTCCACCCTTTGGTAGTTTCGGATCATCATGCGGCGTTGCTCGCCCGAGGGGTAGCCTGGTATGTATTCGCGCAAATTGGTGAAGGAGATGATCACCGTGGTGATGATCACCAGAAATATTACAAGCGAACCCAACGAGGTGAAAACATTCAACTGCGATAGCCTCATGCTGAATATCTCTTCATAAGTTTGTTCATTTAGAACAGCCAGGCGGTATTTATGTCGCAGTTTTCGAACCAGTCGGTTCTTCTTTTTATTTTGTTCCATGTTGATTCTCTTATGTTGGTCGGATGGCCATAGTCTTTAAAAACATTAGCAAAGTTATAAATTTAAGTCATTCGTCATGACTTTCAATTAAATTTATCATCGGCGGTCAAAAATGGGGGTAGGTTAATTTTTCTTGTTATTTAGAAGAATGTATAAATAGTAAACCTAGATTTTATTTAATCTAAATAGTTTAGTAATTTTACCCTCTGTTTTTATTAACCGCCTTAACATCAGTGGTTTTATTGAATAAAACAAATTTTGTTTTGTGTTGTTGATTATATGTTCTAAACAGCGTTATCATTATGGCAGAAGACCAAAATAAAATACTGGACGAAGTTACCCAAAGTGAATACAAGTACGGCTTTAGCACCGATATTGAAACTGAAACCATCCCTAAGGGACTTGATGAGGATGTAATCAGGCTTATTTCGGCAAAAAAGGGCGAGCCCGAATTTATGTTGGAGTTCCGGCTTAAGGCTTACCGTCATTGGCTTACTATGGAGATGCCAAATTGGGCTCACTTGAAAATTCCTGCAATTGATTTTCAAGAGATCATATATTATGCGGCTCCAAAAGTGAAACCAAGCCTGGAAAGTATGGATGAGGTGGATCCGGAGTTGAAGGCAACCTTCGACAAACTTGGGATCCCGCTCGAAGAGCAGAAGATGTTGGCCGGCGTGGGTGGCGTGGCCGTGGATGCGGTGATGGACAGCGTGTCGGTGAAAACCACTTTCCGGGAGGCTTTGGCTGAAAAGGGAATCATATTTTGTTCCATCAGCGATGCCATTAAGGAGTATCCCGATTTGGTGAAGAAATATCTGGGGTCGGTGGTCTCCTACAACGACAATTACTTCGCGGCACTCAATACGGCTGTGTTTAGCGATGGGACTTTTGTTTACATCCCCAAAGGGGTGCGCAGCCCCATGGAGCTCTCCACCTATTTCAGGATCAATGCTATGAATACGGGGCAGTTTGAGCGCACCCTGATTGTGGCCGACGAGGACAGCTACGTCAGCTACCTGGAAGGTTGTACAGCCCCTATGCGCGACGAAAATCAACTCCATGCCGCCATTGTGGAGATTGTGGTGCTCGAGCGGGGCGAAGTGAAATACTCGACCGTGCAAAACTGGTATCCAGGCGATAAAAATGGCAAAGGTGGGATCTTCAATTTTGTTACCAAACGGGGTATCTGCAAAGGCGATTATTCCAAAATTTCGTGGACTCAGGTTGAGACCGGCTCCGCCATCACATGGAAATACCCTAGCTGTGTGTTGATGGGCGACCATTCTGTGGGTGAGTTTTACTCTGTGGCACTCACCAACAACCATCAACAGGCCGATACAGGCTCTAAGATGATCCATTTGGGCAAGAACACCAAAAGCCTGATCGTTTCGAAGGGTATTTCGGCGGGTGTGAGCCAAAATAGTTACCGCGGCTTGGTGAAAGTGACTAAGAAGGCCGACAATGCCCGAAACTTCTCGCAGTGCGACTCCTTGTTGCTTGGCGACCGTTGTGGTGCGCACACCTTCCCTTATCTGGAGGTAAACAATAGCACCGCCATCGTGGAGCACGAAGCCACCACGTCAAAAATTGGCGAGGATCAGATTTTCTATTGCAACCAAAGGGGCATTTCCACTGAGGATGCCGTGGCTCTGATTGTGAATGGATATGTTAAGGAAGTGATCAATCAACTACCCATGGAGTTTGCCGTTGAGGCACAGAAACTTTTGGAAATAAGCCTTGAGGGCAGTGTGGGTTAATTCATATAATCAGTATTAAAAAAGTGCTATATGTTAGTTATTGAAGATTTGCATGCTAAAATAGATAATAAAGAGATTTTACGTGGTATCAACCTTGTGGTAAAACCGGGTGAAGTACATGCCATCATGGGACCCAATGGTTCGGGTAAAAGTACCCTCTCGGCCGTATTGGCGGGGAACGACAAGTTTGAAGTGACCGAGGGTTCCGTTAGCTTTGAAGATAAAGACTTGCTGGAGATGTCGCCCGAAGACCGTTCGCGCGAGGGGATTTTCCTGTCGTTCCAGTATCCCATAGAGATTCCAGGAGTGAGCATGGTCAACTTTATGCGCACGGCCCTCAACGAGCACCGCAAATACAAAGGCCTTGGCCCTATGCCCGCCAGCGAGTTCCTGAAACTGATGCGTGAAAAGAAAAACCTTGTGGAGATCGATTCCAACCTTACTAACCGCTCTGTGAATGAAGGTTTCTCAGGTGGCGAGAAGAAGAAAAACGAGATATTCCAAATGGCCATCCTGGAACCTAAGTTGCGCATCCTTGACGAAACCGATTCAGGTCTCGACATTGATGCTCTGCGGATTGTGGCCAACGGAGTCAATAAGTTGCGCACCAACGACAATGCCACCATCGTGATCACACACTACCAGCGTCTGCTCGATTATATCGTGCCCGATTATGTGCATGTGTTATACAAAGGGCGCATCGTGAAAACCGGTGGCAAAGAACTGGCTCTCGAACTCGAAGAGAAGGGTTACGACTGGATCAAAAAAGAATTTGAAGACTAATGCCCTCTAGGGTTAAAAATTAACTGTATGAGTGTAACCATCAGTCAATCAATAGATAATTTAAAGGAGCGTTATGCCGCCCTCTTCGATGCCAACCAAACCGCCATCTGCAATCCCGTTTCAGAGGTTGTGAATGGCCATCGGGGCAAGGCGCAAGCGGCCTTTATGCGCCTCGGAATTCCCGGCAAGAAGGTGGAGGATTACCGCTATTCCGATTTTCAACCACACTTCGACGCCCCATTATCGGTGGATTTCAGTAATACCACCGGGAATGTCGATCCTGAGGAGCTTTTTCAATGTGCCGTGCCCGATATGGATGTGTGTACCATATTCCTAATCAATGGCTGGTTTGCTGGGGTGCAGGCAGTGCCCGAAAATGTGGTGGCAGGAAGCTTTGCCGCCATGAGCCATCAATACCCCGAGCTTTACGCCCGCTATTATGGCCAGCAGGCACCCGTGGAGCGCGACGGCTTGGTGGCTATGAATACCCTATTTGCCCAGGATGGCTTTTTCCTGCACATCAAAAAAGGTGCGGTGGTTGAAAAGCCTATTCAGGTGATCAATATTATGACTGGTGATGCCGATCGCATTGCCTTCCTGCGTAATTTGATCATTGCCGAACCCAACAGTCAGGCTAAGGTGTTGTTTTGCGACCATACCCTGAGCCCATCACGGTTTGTGGTAAATGGTGTTACCGAGGTTTTTGCCGATGAAAATGCAATATTTGATTATTACAGCGTGCAAAGCCAGCACAACCTCACTACCCAGGTTAGTGGGGTATATGTCAATCAGAAACAGTACAGCAATGTGCTGACCAACCATCTGACCTTGCAATGCGGTGTGGCGCGCAACAATATTTTTGTCACCCTCGACGGTGAGTTTTGCGAGTCGCATCTGTATGGCCTTTACTTGGCCGACAAAAACCAGTATATCGATAACTTCTCATTTGTCGATCACGCCAAACCAAACTGCCAGAGCAACGAACTCTTCAAAGGTGTGCTCGACGACCAGGCCAGTGGCTCCTTCACCGGAAGCATCATGGTGCGGCCACATGCGCAAAAGACCAATGCTTACCAGTCGAATAAAAATTTGTTGCTAACCAAAGAAGCCCGGTTCAACACCAAACCTCAGCTGGAGATCTATGCCGATGATGTGAAGTGTAGCCATGGTGCCACAGTTGGGCAGATTGATGAGGATTCGCTATTCTATCTGCGTGCTAGGGGTATTGGCGAGCAGGAAGCCCGTATTTTGCTGATGTATGCCTTTGCTTATGAAGTGATTGAAAAGATTAGGGTTGAGCCGCTCCAAGAACAGATCAAAGCTTTGGTGGAACGTCGTTTTCGGGGCGAACTCAGTAAATGCGAGGCCTGTGTGATGTGTGCCCAATCGCCCTCCGCCACGCAATGGTTGTGATAAGTCAACTGCCGTTGGTTTTCAATGGCATGTCATAATAATATCAATCGAACGGGCGGCCATGATGGCTGCCTGTTTTATCATTTTGCGAGTTATGAGTTTTAATGTTCAATCTATCCGCAGTCAGTTTCCCATCCTGGAACAAACGGTGCATGGAAAACCCCTTGTCTATCTCGACAATGGAGCCACCACCCAAAAGCCACAGATGGTGGTTGATGCCATTTCGGATGTGTATCAGCGTTACAACAGCAATATCCACCGAGGAGTTCACCACCTAAGCAATGTGTGCACCGATGCATTTGAGGCAGCTAGGGTGAAAGTCCAGCAATTCATCAATGCCCGGGAGAGTTGCGAGGTGATCTTCACACGTGGCACCACCGAGTCGATCAACCTATTGGCGTTTTCATTTGGCGAAACTTTCCTTAAAGCGGGCGATGAAATCATCATTTCGGCCATGGAACACCATGCCAACATCGTGCCCTGGCAGATGATGGCCGATCGCAAGGGCTTGACCCTGCGTGTGGTTCCCATCAACGACCGTGGGGAATTGCTGATGGATGAATATGCAAAGCTCATCAATCCTCGTACCCGCCTGGTGGCGGTAACACACATCTCCAATGTGATGGGGAGCATCAACCCCATCGGCCAAATTATTGACATGGCTCATGCTC
>JAGPIS010000097.1 GCA_018054835.1 Breznakibacter sp.
CTGTTGTAAAAGCCCAACTCCTCGGGGGTGAGTACAAACTCAAGCTTTTGGGTTTCACCCGGCTCCACTGTATTTTTGGAAACCTTTCAGTTCCTTTACAGGACGTGCCACAGAGGCCACCTTGTCGTGAAGGTAAAGCTGCGACACTTCTTCGCCGACCCGCTTGCCAACGTTGGTGACTTCGACGGTTACCAACACCCGCTTGCCAGCCTCCACAGCAACTTGCAACTTGTCGTAAGCAAACTCCGTGTAGCTCAACCCGAATCCAAATGGATACAATGGATCGTTGGACTCATCGGTGTAGTGTGACCAGAAAACGCCATTCCCACCGGTTGGACGACCGGTATTATAATGGTTGTAATAAATGGGGCACTGCCCCACATGACGCGGGAACGACATGGTCAATTTGCCCGATGGATTGAAAGCACCAAACAACACATCGGCAATGGCGTTGCCAGTTTGTGTTCCCAGCTGCCAAGCCTCCACAATAGCTGGAATATGAGCGTCGGCCCATGGCAAGGCCAAGGGTCGGCCATTCATCAAAACTAGAACGATGTTTTTATTCACCTGATAAACCGCTTCGAGCAATTCCTGCTGAACGCCTGGTAAATCGATGTTGACCCGGCTGCGTCCTTCCCCGCTTTGAAAACCGTGTTCTCCCAGCACCATCACCACCACTTCGGACTGTTTAGCCAGACGAACTGCTTCAGCAAAACCGCTTCGATCGGTGTTGTTGATATTCAAAGGCGCTCCAAAGGCCGTTTCGCCAAACACAACATCGGCACCTTTGGCATATTTAAAATCTTTGGTATAAGATTCCAAACCTTCGCGGACAGAAACAGCGGTATTGTCGTCGGAGCCGATGCGCCAGCTGCCCAATGGGCTGTTCTTATCATCGGCCAGGGCACCAATCAAAGCAATGCTCTTTTGCGATTTTGCCAGTGGGAGCAACCCTCCTTCGTTTTTCAACAGGACGATGGATTTACGGGCCATGTCAAGCACAGCGGCCATGTGATCGGCGTGGTAAATCATCTCTTCTTCGCGTTTGGGATCGCAGTACCGATAAGGGTCATCAAACAAGCCCAACTCAAATTTAACAGTCAGGATTCGGCGCACGGCATCGTCGATTTTAGATTCAGCCACCTTGCCGGCATTCACCAAATCAACCAAATGCTTTACGTAGGCGTAGGATTCCATATCCATATCCGACCCACCGTTGGCAGCCAAGTCTGCCACTTCAGCCAAGTCTTTGGCATAGCCATGGGCAATCATTTCAAAGCCGCTGCCCCAATCGGAAATCACGAATCCGTTAAAGCCCCATTGACCTTTAAGGATGTCACGCTGCAACCATTGGTTCGCTGTGGCGGGAATACCATTTAAAATATTGAAAGAATTCATCACTGTTTTAACATCGTGCTCAACAGCGGCTTTAAATGGCGGAAAAATGACATTGTAGAGTGTTGATGTTCCCACATCCACCGTGTTGTAATCACGGCCAGCCTCGGCAAAACCATATCCGGCAAAATGCTTGGCACAAGCAGCAATGGTATTGTGCGCCGACAAATCGTCGCCTTGGAAACCTTTGATGCGAGCCACTCCAATCTTGGCCCCCAAGTATGGATCTTCTCCTGCTCCCTCCATAACTCGTCCCCAGCGGGCATCGCGCGAAATGTCCACCATGGGTGCGAAGGTCCAGTTGATACCACGGGCCGAAGCTTCAATAGCACTGATGCGGGCTGATTTTTCAATGGCTGCCAAATCCCAGCTTGCGGCTTCAGCCAATGGAATGGGTGCCAATGTTTTGTGACCATGAATCACGTCGAGACCAAAGATCAGTGGAATGCCCAGGCGCGTCTCTTCAACAGCAATGCGCTGCATTTCGCGCACCTCGGCCACCCCACTCACATTAAGCATAGAGCCAACCCATCCTTTTTTCAAATGGTCGTATTTGTTTTTGGCATCACCTTCGGATGGCGCTGGGCCAGTTACATCGTAGAAACCATTGTATTGATTCATTTGCCCCACCTTCTCTTCGAGGGTCATTTTTGCCAACAATTGTTCAACCTTTTCAGCTACGCCAGGAACGTCACTGTACGAAGGATTGGGTTGCGAACAGCCCAACACCAAGGCTCCCACCAATGGATATAAAAAATTCTTCATCGTCATATAAATAAGGTTATTGTTTTTGATAAACACGGACATAATCAATCTCCATGGTTTGCGGAAAGGCAGTGGTGTCGATCCCAAATTTGCCACCCCAGTTACCACCAACGGCCACATTAAGGATTAAGTGGAAGGATTGGTCGAAAGGCCAGGCATCAGAGTCAGTTTTTTCATTGTTAAAGGTAAAATATTTCTGGTCGTCCACCCACACCTGGCACTGCAAGCTATCCCATTCCAAAGAATAAACATGGAAATTGAGATGGGTGTCGGGCAGGTGATATGGGGTGGTTTTTTGCGTGTTGATGGCATGGTTGTACCGTCCGGTGTGCACCGATGCACAAATGGAATCGGGCTCATACCCCACATATTCCAAAATATCTATCTCCCCACTTTTTGGCCATCCGCCATAAACCCAATCGGTAGGCAGCATCCAAATTGCTGGCCAGATTCCCCGAGCATTGGGAAGTTTGGCGCGCACCTCAATTTTGCCATACAACCAATCGCCCTTATGCTTGGTGGTCAAGCGAGCCGACGAAAACGCCCGCCCCTCCACTTCCTCATGAATGGCGGTGATTTTCAAGGTGCCGTCGGACACTAGGGCATTATTGATATTTTCGCTGGTGTACCATTGCGCTTCATTATTCCCCCAACCGATGGCATTATTGACGGTATCGTAATTCCAACGGGAGCTGTCGGGCAGCCCGCGGTAATCGAACTCATCGGACCAGACCAATTTATATCCATCCTTCTGTGGGGAAGATCCACAACCCACCAATAATGCACTCAACAAAAACAAAACAACTACTCTCATATCTCTCAATTTGTTTCTATATTTCCAAATATTTATTCAATTAAAGAATCACGAAAAAAGATCCATCAACTACTCAAAAAAACACCACTTCCTATTCTTGATAAACCCGTACATAATCAATCTCCATGGTTTGGGGAAAAATAGCATTGTCCACTTCCCCACCCCAATTGCCACCAACAGCAATGTTTAAAATAAAGAAACAAGGCTCGTCGAAAGGCCATTTGTCGGTATCGTTCACCCCTTCCTTGTTGAATGTAAAGAAGACATTGTCCGGTTCATCAATGTAAAATTTCATACTCTTTTCGGTCCATATAACCCCGTAATTATGGAATGCCGTTTCGGCATCGGGCAGTGAATAGGATTTTGTTTTTTGCGTACCAATGCTGTGATTGAAACTTTGGGTGTGGATGGAACTATGCACAACACCAGGATCCTTGCCCACATACTCCATGATGTCAATCTCGCCACAAGCTGGCCAACCCACCGTATTGATGTTGGAACCCAACATCCATATGGCAGGCCAGATACCTTTGCCACCGGGTAATTTAGCTCGTATCTCCATACGCCCATAGGTGAATTCCTGCTTTCCTTTGGTAATCATCCGTGTGGAGGTATAGCTTCCGGCCACTTTATCATCGTTTACTTTACGGGCAGTCAGCACGAGCATGCCATGACTGACATGAACATTATCGCCATTGGTGTAGTTCTGCAACTCATTGTTGCCCCAGCCCCCCGAACCGGTTTCGAAAGTCCAATTCGACCTTTCCACCCCATCCTGATCAAACTCATCCTGCCAAACCAAACGCAATTGATTGACATAATCAGGATCATCGGAAGCAATGGAGATGATTTTACTGGTCTTGAAAAGCTTTTGGTAGGTATACACATTCAAAACTACTTCATAATTATTTTCAAATGGAAAATACCCAACCACATCGGTCTGATTAGAAATGGTTTTGCCACGAATCACCCACTCAAATCGCTCGTACTGACCCTCAATTATGGCCTTGAAAGCGTACCGATGGTTACTGGAGGCCTCGGCATCAATCGATATTTCTATGGCATTTTTTACGACTTCGATACTCTTGGTTTTCTGGAATTTTATGCCACCCGACCAAACAGAGAGAGTGACCGAGTAGTTCCCTTTTAACCCATATAAAACAGTTGCAGCAAGCACATCCTCCTTTGCCTCGCCGTTCCCAAAATCCCAGGTTACTTTATCGTACATTCCAGCAACGGTCGCCGAGAAATCGAACATATTGGGATTCTCGGCTTTTGGAACTGCTGTAAAATCGAGTTGAATCAAATCTTCCGAAATCACAATTTCCTGAATGGTGGAATACTCCTCCAAACCCACCCATACTTTCAAAGTAACCGAATAGGTACCAGCATAAGCATACGTTGCGGTAGTTTGCAACACTTTTGTCACCTCCTGTCCGTTCCCAAGATTCCACCTCAACAAATCATAGTCGCCGTCAATCTTAGCCTTAAAAAGGAAAGTATTCTTTTTCCCCGTCACAGGCTCGTAGCTAAACTGAAGCGAGGGTTTTTCGTTTTTTAATTCTTCATCTTTCGAAGAGCACCCCTGCAGCACGACGAACAAAACAAGTGTGATTAAACCAATAAGTCGATCCATCCTTTTCAATTATTACAATGGGGATGCCCGGCAGGATAACCTGTCGAGCATCCAAAAAAATATTGTTATTTGGTAAACTCAAAATCATCGAAGAAGAAGATTCCCTCTCCATCCTGCCCTTCTGCACCAAATTGTATCACAATTTTGTCAAAGTCCACCCGATCCTTTACGCTGCTAAAATCAAACTCCAGATCGATCCACTTATCCTTCTCCAAATCGCCTTTCACAATTTCTGCCTGGGTACTCCAAGCATTTCCGCCCAAATCATTGTTTTGAAGTTTAACGGCCACCTGTGGCTTTAGGTATGGATTAGAGATCCATTCTCCGGCAACATTATTGGCAGTGGTGTAATCGTTGTACGAAGGGATAAATACCTTAATTTTCACCTTGTTCACCTCAGCCAAGTCGAATTTATATCCGGTTCCCACATAAGAAATATTGGAATAAAAATCCTTGGCCTTGTGGTATAAGTAAACATATTTCGATTGATTGATGGGCACAGGCGCAGGGTTACTATAGCCAGCAGCCGTTAACGCCCCCATGGCATCAGCTTTAAATAAAACTTTAAATTTTGCTTCTTCAAAATTCTCATCCAACTCCATGGCTTTCACTGGAATGGAAGGCGCCACATTCAACTCTTCTGGAATAAAACGATACCACCAACCATTGCCTGATTCGGTAGCACTCCTGGCTTTGAGGTACAGCTCATTTTCGCTGAGCATCAAAATTTCATACTCCGAAACCCCACAGTAATGTCCGAAGAAACCACCATCGCTAATTTTTAGTGTCTTGGCTGTTTCATTCAGTATATAAGTATAGGAAGCCTTGGGTGCATATTCCACATCAAAGTCGCCGGCAGGAGGAACAACGGCATTTGAATACCCTAGTCCTGCGAGAGCATCTTTACCTGCTCCATTGGTGTAAACGCTTCCATTGTTTTCCCAAACCATCTTCACATCTTTAGCGAAAAAAGTAAACTTGTTGGAATACAAGGCGCACTTGAGCTTATCGTTAGGCCCAGCAGCCCACCAACTGGGTGCTGCATCACCAGCTGGCCCAACCCCAAAGTGACCAGCATGATACTGGTCAAAAACCCATGTTTTGCCTTCCACAGCATCCTTTCCTCCGGTGAGGGCATTAAACATTGGCGTATCCAACAGCGAAAAGTCGTCAGTCGCGATATTCACTACCTGAACCTTTGAAATACTTCCCCCGTCGGTGTAGAGGGTCATGGTGATGGTATAATCACCTTTTGCTGCATAGATTCCACGTACTGTTTCACCCGTTCCGGTCACTCCATTGCCAAGGTTCCAAGTGGCAATTCCAGGCCGCTTTGAGGTGTTGACAAAATCGATGATATTGGCATTGGCGTTAGAGGGTGTGGCGGTAAATGCAAGTTCGCTCTCCAGAGGTGCTGCCCCCAATGAATAGTCGGAATCTTCCTGAGGAGCACAGGCAACAAGCATCAATATGCCCAATATGACCCACAAACCTTTTCTAAATATATTTTTCATATCTCTTCAATTATAATACTATTGTTGTATTGGTAATTAATTGTAACCTTCGTTTTGATCCAGGTAAAACTCTGTCCCAACAGTTTTTTCCCTTTCCGATTGTGGAATGGGCAAATACTTCTTATAAGGTTCCCAAGTACGAGTGCTTAGAGCTGTAGATTCGGTGAGCAGATTAGTGTCTCCCCAACGAACAAGATCCCAAAAACGCATCCCTTCGCCAAGAAACTCGCGACGGCGCTCCAATTTAATATTTTCAGTTGTAGCCGCAATTTCATTGTCGCGGCCAAAGGCACGCTTACGAATTTGATTGAGACAGGTCTGCGCCGTAACGCCACCAACTTCGGCCTGGCCATGCATCACCACCAGCTCGGCATAATTCAACAACACCTCGGCAAAACGAAAGATGCGCATATTGTTGGCATAATTCAAATCGACATCGCCTTGTGGATTATAGCCCACGCGAGCTGCATATTTCGCCATAAACAATCCTGTATTTTGGAACCGGGGCGTGTATTGATCGGCGTTCCATGCATTGATAGATCCTTCGCGGCGGGTGTCGCCCTCCTCATAAATGTTGTAAGCCGATTGGCGAACCGGGCCAAAACCCCAACCGCCTTTGAAATCGCCTACTTCGCTACCAGCCTTCAACTCGTTGGGAGAGATAAACGCAGGCAGGTTGGTGCCATATCCCTGCCAGCCGCTTGCCCAAGT
>JAGPIS010000098.1 GCA_018054835.1 Breznakibacter sp.
CAGTTGTCGTGCTCATTATCGGAGTCGTACAACCCTTGCTTCTGAGGAAATCGATTCATCATAATTGTCGTGTTTGAAGAAGATTGATCAATGCTTAAATACCCCACAAATAACATACCGGTATTAAAAGCATCTTTAATGTATTAATTCAAAAGCAAAAGTAATATTTTGCCTTACAAAATCAAATCACAATCAAAATCATTTGTTTAAAAAAATTTTCTTTGTGAATTTTTATCAAGGATTAGTTGTTTTTTTAACAATAGAAATGAATTCACAACACATCAAAAAACAATACAAAGTGGCCATTAGAAAATGGCTGAAAAGCCCGTGGATATTGCACTGCGCTACTTTCAATCCATCGCTGGCTTACCTAAAAAACAACTGGAATGAAACGATTTATCATTTTTTAACTACAAAAATTAGAACAAAAGGGGGTTGATTTAAAAAAACACCTTATTTTTGCACTACACCTATCACGCAATAGGGGGCAGTTTGAATTTTATTAATATTATTTAAACAACACCCCTATTAGATGACCAGGTAAATTCAAAACCTAACCAATACCCAAATCATGAAAAAATTTTTTTTACTCATTTTTGCATTGATTGCATGCCGAACGATCGTCCACGCGCAAGAGGCCGAAAAAACAACAGCTACAATCACGCTGAACAGTGACCTTGTTTCGCGCTATGTATGGCGGGGAACCGATTTTGGATCAGCTCCAGCCATACAACCAGCGCTGGTTTTCAATTATGGCAATTTCCAACTGGGCGCTTGGGGCAGCTTCAGCCTGAGCGGCAACACCGGCGGCACGGAAACCGACCTATTTGCCGGCTACACCCTACCATTCGGCTTGGGCGTGACTGTTACCGATTATTACTTTCCCCTTGAAAATAAAAGGATCGATTGGGAATCGGGCACAGTATTCAACGAACGCAGCGGCAACTACTTCAACATCAACAACCACATCATTGAGTTGGCGGCCAAGCAAGAGATCGGCAGCTTCTACCTGATGGGCGCCTATTACGCCAACTTGAACGACGACCTCTACCTGGAAGCAGGCTATTCACACAACAACATCAGTGTATTTGCCGGAGCAGGAAACGAGTCCTACACCGACAATGCCAAATGGAATGTGTGCCAGGTAGGTTTGCGCTACCAAAAACAGGTGGACTTGACAGAAAAACTATCCATCACCCCTTTCAGCACCTTGGTGGTCAATCCATCGTCGGAACAGATGCACTTTGTGGTGGGTGTTTCATTCTAACACCATTGGCAACCTATAAATAACAATCATAAAACACGCTCATTATGAAAAAAATTGAAGCAGTGATCCGTAAAACGAAGTTCGACGAGGTGAAGAAAGCCCTTCACGAAGCCGACATCGACTTCCTGACATTCTGGGACGTTAGGGGGCTTGGAAAGGATTTGCAGGGAAGGCTATACCGCGGGGTGATGTACGACACCAGCATCATCGAACGCACCATGATCACCTTTGTGGTGCGCGACATCAACGTCAACAAAGCTATTGCAGCCTTGCGCAATGCAGCCTACACGGGTGAAGTGGGCGATGGCCGCATTTTCGTCTCACCCGTAGAGCAAAGCATCCGCATCCGCACAGGCGATAGCGGCGATGAATCGCTATACGACGCATAACCCCAACCAACACAACCTAACAAAAAATCATTTTCAAAATGGAAGAGATAACAACCATGGAGACCATGGCCACAGCCATCACCATCTCCGCACGATCGATAGACACCATCTGGGTACTGGTAGCGTCCATATTGGTATTTTGGATGCAGGCCGGCTTTGCGCTGGTGGAAGCCGGCTTCACACGTTCAAAAAACAGCGTCAACATCCTGATGAAAAACCTGATGGACTTCACCTTAGGTTCACTATCCTTTTTCCTGATAGGCTTTGGCATCATGTTCGGAGGCGACATTATGGGATTACTCGGTATGCCTGCCATCTATTCGGATGCCATTTGGCAGGGCGGCATCCCTTCGGAAGCCTTCCTTTTCTTTCAAACCGTATTTGCAGCCACGGCAGCCACCATCGTGTCGGGAGCCATGGCCGAACGAACACATTTCATCTCCTATTTGATATTCAGCGTGGTGATCTCGGCAGTCATCTACCCCATCTCGGGCCATTGGATCTGGGGCGGAGGCTGGCTTGCAACCCTATCCACACCATTCATCGACTTTGCCGGCTCCACAGCCGTTCACTCCTTAGGGGGTTGGTTGGGATTAACCGGAGCATGGCTCCTGGGTCCCCGCATCGGGAAATTCAACGGGAAAACCAATGCCATCCCCGGGCATAACCTCACTTACGGCGCACTAGGCGTCTTCATCCTCTGGATGGGTTGGTTCGGGTTCAACCCCGGTTCTCAACTCGCCGCATCGGGTGATGACAACATCAATGCCATATCACACATCTTCATCACCACCAACCTGGCGGCAGTGGCCGGAACCTTAGGCGCGCTCCTAATCAGCTGGAAGAAATACAAAAAGCCATCCTTGAGTTTGACCCTCAACGGCACCTTGGCTGGTTTGGTAGCTGTAACGGCTGGCTGTGCCGAAGTTAGTGCCGTAGGCGCCATCGTCATCGGATTGTTGGCAGGCATCCTATTGGTTTTGGCAGTGCATTTCATTGAACACACGTTAAAAATCGACGACCCTGTGGGCGCCGCCTCAGTTCATGGAATTTGTGGTGCCTTTGGAACCTTGATGGTCGGTCTGTTTTCAACCAAACACGGATTATTCTATGGATTTGGTTTCGACCAATTGATCAGCCAAACCATTGGCGTGGTGGCCATTGCTGCCTGGGGTCTCGGCACCGGATACATCCTCTTCACCATTCTGAAGAAAACCGTAGGGCTCAGAGTTGACCGCCGCGTGGAAGAAGAAGGCCTCGACATATACGAACATGGCGAAACCGGCTACAACTAAATCACCAACCCAAATATATAAAAACAAACCCTTACCTAACCCAATCTTTAATTCGTGAAAGGGGCTGTCCAAAAAGTTGGACAGCCCCTTTTATTAACGATTCATGTCACTATTCCATCGCCAAAATGGCAAAAGAGACCAGCCAATGCTCGCCGCCATAATCACCCGAAGTGAGATAAGGCAAAGAAGCATCCATATGTTGGTTGGCCAAACCATTAAAAGAAGAAGCCCGGTCACCAAGCACACCACCGATGTAGCGCAAACACCAAGCCCGGCTGAAATTGAGACCATCCAGATGGACCAGCTTGGGATCGGTGCGGTCGGAAACCACGGCCGGTTTCAACTGCCACTTTCCCTGATATAAACCAGGCACAAAACCCTTGAACCATCGAGCAAAAGCCTTACGTTCCAAAACCCGGGCCATCAAAGCCGCTTCGGTCAGTGCCGGGGAGAGAAAATCAAAACCCCCAGGCTCCAGATGAATGGGATAATCACGGTCGGCCAAATAAAACTGTTGAGCTTTTTGACTGATTGTATTCTTCAAGGAGTCGTTCCCAACAAATACGGCGTAATCCCAAGCCAAGATCAAAGCAAACGCCGTATTGGTGTGTTCGCCACTGCGGATGGGATAATTCAATTTTGGCAAGAACTTCATCAGCTTTAACGATACCAAATTGGCCAATGGCTCAACATGCGACGCCAGCTGTTGAATTTCGAGATGCCTGCTCTGCTTCAAGGATTGATGAAGCTTCAGCAACCAGGCCCAACCATAAGGGCGCTCAAAATTCCCATTGTTGGGGATGTCAAAAAAATCCATCTCCCGCAAAATATTGTCCCTGGTGAGGTTCTGCTTCAACAGATCAACAATCAATGAGCCTTGGGGTAGGCGAGGATGAAGCGCCAACAGTTGCGCCAACGCCCAATGGCCATGCACAGCCGAATGCCAGTCGTAGCAACCATAAAAAGCCGGGTGATGTTCCACCGGAGCTTTCAAATCCAGTTCCGAATTGAGCACCAGCTCGGGCTTATAGGGATATTTCTGAACAATGCACCGCAATGGCAGCTCCGCCATGAGCGCAGCCTGCTCCTTGGAGATGGATTTTTGAGCAAACAACCCAATCCCAAGAACAAAAAAAAGCAGTGGTAAACAAACAACCTTGCACATAAAATCATTTTTTTATCATTCAACAATCATCTTCTTCCCCGAAGGATACCTCACTTGATAAGCCAAAGGCAACTTCTTCGACTCGCCAGCCTGAAGGACAATCTCCCAGGTCAACTTGCCAGCAACTGCGTCATTTTTTGCATTGCCTGTCTCAACCACCTCAACTTTAATTTCATCAACTATAAAAATAATTTTAATTGTTAAGATTTCAGGCAGGCGGTCAACTTTTTTTCTGTTATCTTCAAACTCATGAACAAAACCAAAGAAACAGTTGTTGTATAACCAAACTAAAAACTAAAACATGGCAAATATTACATTAAAAGGTTCGCCCATCCACACCGTTGGTGATCTTCCAAGGGTAGGCGCAGAAGCCCCCGATTTCATTTTGGTAAAAACCGATTTGAGCGAATCAAAACTGGCCGACTACAAAGGCAAAAAAGTAGTCTTGAATATTTTCCCCAGCATCGACACAGGCGTTTGCGCGGCCTCTGTACGCAGGTTCAACAAAGAAGCCTCGGAACATAAGGATGTGACCGTGCTTTGCATCTCGCGCGACCTACCCTTTGCCCAAGCCCGTTTCTGCGGTGCCGAAGGACTCAACAATGTGGTGATGCTGTCGGAGTTCCGCAACGAACTATTCAGCCAAAGCTATGGCGTGCGCATCGAAGATGGTCCATTGGCAGGCTTGATGAGCCGCGCCGTGGTGGTTTTGAATGAAACAGGCAAAGTGATCCATGCCGAACAGGTGCCCGACATTGTTGAAGAGCCCGACTACGAAGCAGCTTTGAAAGCACTAAAATAATAAGGCTTTAAACACATACATCCGTGATAAACGGTGCCATCCATCAAAAAGGAGAGCCCTGTTTTCACGGATTTTTTGTTCCAACCAACATAGCCTCCCCTTTTCCCTAAAGCCTATTTCTTTGAACCCAGCCCCATCCCATTGATTTTGCGGTACAGGTCGAGCGCATACACGTCGGTCATCCCCGAAACAAGGTCAACCACCGAGAGGAGCTTGTCGTAGGTGGAAGCATTTTCATCCACCCTGAACTGTTCAGGAATAAAGGGCAACAAGAGCCTCGAGTAATATTGCGACGGGTTGTGGAGCGCCTGGACGAACTCATGCATGAGCGTACCCAAAATCTTAAAGCCTGCAATCTCGATCTCCACCACCGAAGGATGCTTGTAGATGCGTTTGAGGGCGGTCTTCTTGCAAACATCCATCGCAGCAGACTCGTGAGCCGGAAGATAGTCTATGAGGCATCCAGCAAATGCACCTCCCAGGATGGCCTGGCGGTTGTCCCAGAAAATCGCGCTACAACAATTCACCAGTTTGCCAATCACTTTGGCCCGCAAATAGGTGATGCGTTCATTCAAATCGGTCACCTCAGCAAACACCTCATCAATACGACGGAATTCTTCGGCCTCATCATCCCGACTAAAAAAACCGGTGAGCAACTCCACCGTCTCCTCGTAGGAGAGGATGTGGAGCTTATGGGCATCCTCGATGTCCATCACTTGGTAGCAGATGTCGTCGGCAGCCTCCACCAAATAGACCAGCGGATGACGAGCATAGATGCCCCGCTGAGTATCCAGGCATTTGATGTCGAGCTCCTGGGCTATGGCCTCATAGGTGAACTGTTCCGACTGGAAAAAACCATACTTCTTCAGATCCTTCACGCTGGAGGCGTAAGGATACTTGACCACCGCTGCCACCGTGGAGTAGGTAAGCGCAAAGCCCCCCTTGCGGCGACCATTGAATGCATGCGTGAGTATCCGCAGGGCATTGGCATTGCCCTCGAAGCGGATCAGGTCGCTCCACTGTTCGGGCGTCACCAGAGCTTCATATTTTTGACCTTCACCATGCTTGAAGTAGTGCGCAATAGCTTCCTCGCCCGAATGGCCAAAGGGGGGATTGCCCATGTCGTGGGCCAGGCATGCAGCAGCAACAATGGATCCAATCTCATCCACCAAACCGGCAGGCCCTTCACCAGCCAAGCCCAATTCCCGCGCCAGGTTGTTGCCCAGCGAACGACCCACACTGGCCACCTCCAAACTATGCGTCAAGCGGTTGTGTACAAACACACTGCCAGGCAGGGGAAACACCTGCGTCTTATCCTGAAGGCGGCGGAATGGTGAGGAAAATATCAAACGGTCGTAATCGCGCTGGAACTGTGTGCGGTCGTGCCTGTCCACAATGGGAAGATCTTCCTGTCCTGTGCGTTTGGTTGAGAGTAGTCGATGCCAATCCATATTTCAATGTTCAATGCACGACGAAAATACAGATTATTTTATCGTGAATGCCACAAATGGCGCCAAACAGGGATAAAAAAAATCCCTGTGGAAGAACCACAGGGATTTTTTTTTAAGTTATATCAAGGATTACCAACGGTTGCTGGATTTTCTTTCTGAGTTATAACCGCCTTCGCGATTTCCACCACGGTTTCCACCACCGCTAAAGCCGCCACGGCTTCCGCCACCACGGTTGCCACCACCACTGAAGCCACCACCTGTACGGGGACGGTCAGTTTTTGGACGAGCTTCGTTGACACGAATAGTTTTTCCAACATATTCTGCCTGATCCAGTTCAGCAATTGCTTTGCGAGCTTCTTCATCAGAAGTCATCTCAACAAAACCAAAACCTCTTGAACGGCCAGTCTCGCGATCCATAATAACTTTTGCGGATGTTACTACTC
>JAGPIS010000099.1 GCA_018054835.1 Breznakibacter sp.
CTCCTATACCATCCAACCAGAGATTATGGCTGGTCGGGGCAATACTGCCATGTCAACCATTGGGGTGATGTGCCACGAGTTTGGGCATAATCTGGGTGCCCCCGATTATTACGATACCTCCGAAACTGGAAACAATGAAGGAACCGGGCAGTGGGATTTGATGGCATCGGGCAGTTGGAATGGCAACTCAGGTGATCGGCCTGCACACCACAATGCCTATCAGAAATCGGAATATGGCTGGTTGACCCTAAAGGGTCTTGCCGACAATAATGCTGTGGTTTTGAAGCCTGTTGTGGATGAGCCTGATGCTTATAAGATCAATACCTCGACAGTCGGTGAGTTTTTCGTGTTGGAAAACCGTCAGAGAAAAGGGGTATTTGATGCTGCTTTGCCAGGAAGCGGGATGATTGTTTACCATGTGGACGAGAATTTTATTCGGCAGAAATACAACGATAACGAAATCAATGTGGGCTGGCATCAGGGGTTGTATCCCATAGTTGCTAGTGGCGCGATGAGTAATCCCAACACCAGTGCATGCCCTTTTCCCGGTAGTAAAGCTGTTACCTCCTTCACTGATGATACCTCCCCCTCGGCGCTTTCTTGGAGTGGAGAGCGAACCTTGCGGCCTCTCACCAATATTGCCCGGTCGGGAGAGAACATTACCTTTTCGGTGGCAACAGTCCTTGAGGCAACTTATCTAGGGCATAATCAGTTGAAATTGAAGTGGGCTGCAGGTGGATCGGTATTGCACAATAAGTATAATGTTTATCGGGATGGCGTTTTAGTGGCTGACGGCATTACCGCCTTGGAGTACAACGACCTTTCGGCACCGGCTGGTGTCAGCAGTTATGCGGTCTCCAATGTGTCGGATGATGGCACTCGTGAATCGGAACAGTTGGTTAAACGTGTTTTTTGTGCCACAGCTGATGCTTATCAGGTATTTGATCAAGCTGTTTCTGTTGATTTGGCCAATGTTACCCTCTCCTGGAAGAGTCCGGTGAAGCTTTACGACAGTTTTGAAGAGATGACCCCTTTTGTACTCGATCCCAAAGGGGTTAATGACTGGAGCTATATTGACGGGGATTATGATGCTACCTGTGGACATGGTGTTTCCTATTTTAATAATGGTGCTGCCAAATCGTTTATCTGCTTTAATCCTTCAATAACACAACCTGCGCTCACCGAATCTTCTGTGCAGCCTTTGAGAGGCCAGCAATACATGGCCAGTTTTTCAGCTTCCTCTTTTATGACTACCACCGACGATTGGTTGATTTCGAAAGAACTGGAATTGACTAAAGCGCACCGTTTGATATTCTATGCCAAAGGATACCTCGACCGTTATGGTAAAGAGGAGGTGAATGTGGGCATTTCCAAAACGGGGAAGAAAAGTAGTGACTTCGAGTTTTTAAATGGTTCTTCGCCTATTTTGCTCAATTCGCAGTGGACGCGTTATGAGTTTACCATTCCGGCCGATACTAAGCATTTTGCCATCCATTGCCAGTCCACCGACATTTTTGTCTCTATGGTTGATGAACTCTCTTTGTTGGCGGTAGATGGCGGGCAACCCATGAGTGTTTATGAGGCCGATGTTTATCCAGCCTCGCAAATTACAGGTTTCAATGTTTATCGCAATGGTTTGTTGTTGCATTCCAATATTCAGGATTTGAAGGTGACTGATGTGGTGCCAGTGCGTGGTTCGTATGAGTACACCATCGAATCGTTGGTGGGGTCTGAAAAAATTCCAATGGCCAGATTGATCGTGCCGGTGTTTGTTAACGAAACGGCCGTTGAACAGCCATCGGTTGCGCAAAATGGGGTGGTGTTGTTTCCCAATCCGGCAAAGGGGCAATTTAGTGTGCGTTGCGAGGGTCAGCAGTTGGAGTCGGTAGATGTTTACAACATTGCCGGCAACCTGGTGATTAGCTCAAGCCGCAGCAATGAAATCAACATCGCAGCACTGCCTGTGGGTTACTATATTGTGAAGGTTAAAACCGACCAAGGGCGTTTTGTGAAACGACTCCAGGTGAAATAATACTTGTTCTATTGAGTAAAATAAAAGGCTGTCCGCGAGGATGGCCTTTTTTGATTATTGGGCTTGGAGGGTAGTGCAAAACCGGATATCAAAAATATAAATGACTATGTTTCAGTTGTTCAAAAAAACGAATAAAAATTTGGTTTAAAAAAATCTATTAATACATTTGTAGTGTACTATCATGCTATAACACTAAACTAATCTATGATGATTGAAATTAGAAACCTAAATTTCAGGTACGGAAAGCAGCCGTATTTATTCGAGAACCTTTCGCTTTCGGAAGAGGCGGGAAGCATTGTGGGCCTGCTGGGCAAGAACGGAGCCGGGAAATCGAGTTTGTTAAAACTGATTGCAGGTGCGCTTGACGCTTCCGATCAACCGATTTCGGTAATGGGATGCAACCCTTTTCGTCGCCTGCCCTCTTTTCTGGAAGAAATATGTTACATTCCCGAAGAGTACGATTTGCCTTCGATTCGTATTTCGGAGTATGTTAAGGCCTATTCCCTTTTTCACCCACGCTTCGACCATTCCAAGTTGGCAGGGATTCTTGCCGATTTCGAATTGGATGAAAACCACAATCTTTCGAAACTATCGTATGGACAACGGAAAAAATTCCTGATTGGCTTTGCCCTTTCGACCAATTGCAAATTATTGGTTTTCGATGAGCCGACCAATGGACTTGATATTCCGTCGAAATCAGTTTTCCGCAAAGTGGTGGCTGGTTCACTATCCGATGACCAGTTGGTGATTATTTCCACCCATCAGGTAAAAGATGTTGAAAATTTGATTGATAAGATTGTTGTGCTCGATCAGGGCAAAGTTGTCTTGCATAAAAGTTTATGGGAAATTTCGGAAAACTATTCCTTTCACACAACCACGCTACTCGATCCCCAAGAGTCATTGTACCACGATGTTGCTCCGGGCGGTTTTAAAGTGATGAAGCCTGCCAACGGGGTCTCTTCCGAAGTGGATATTGAATTGCTGTTTAATGCTGTGATAAATGGTGTCCAATTTAATAATCAATGACTATGCAGACAGATACATTCTTCAGTTTTTACCGCTTTGCCCGGTTTGCAAAGCATAACCTGATCCTCAACTACAGGCAATTGCTGATGATTTGGGGTGCCCTCATCGTGACCATCTTTTTCTTTTGTCTATTTGTTATCGCCGATGATTCTAGCTCATGGAATACCCGCCAGTTATGGCAACTCCCCTATGCCATGGTTTTTCTTGGTGCAGGAATGATCATATCTGGAATGGCATTTTCTTCTTTCCGAAGTAAGGAAAGAACTTTGGCTGCTTTAATGATTCCTGTATCGGCCATTGAACGGCTGCTGTACGAGCTGATTGAAAAGGTGATGCTTTATGTTGCTATGTATCCTTTTGTTTTCTATTTGTTTAGCAATTTGGCTGTTTGGGTGCGCAATGCAATCGACCCAAATACCCAGGTGAAAACCAATGGGGAGGTGACTTTTCCTTTTCAGTACCTATCATTTTCTAATCTTTGGGAAAACCATGAAGGGTATTTTATGGTCTTGGGTCTTGGTATTCTGGCTTTCTTGATGGCCTTTGCCGGGGCAGCCGTTTTTCGGAAATATCCATTGCTGAAGACCATCCTGTTTTTTGGCGGGGTTGTTTTGGTAGCGATAGGCTATTTCTATTTTTTATTTGGAATATTGCGTATCGATCAACCATGGTTTGCTGATATCATTGACCAGTGGGAAATTACCATTAACAACTTGCCCTACTTTTTAAGTGCTATTTTGGTTCCGATGGGGTTGATTATTCTGACTTATTCATATTTCAAGTTAAAGGAAAAGGAGGTAAGATGATGGAATTCAGGGACTCAAAAGGAATTTTCCAGCAAATAGCCGATAATCTGTGCGATAAGATTATTTCGGGCGAATATCCTGTTGGAAGCCGAATTCCCTCGGTGCGCGAGCAAGCTGCCACCGTGGGCGTCAATCACAATACCATTATGCGAACTTATATGGAATTACAACGCGAAAATATTATCACCAACCAACGAGGTATTGGTTTCTTTGTAACCGAAGAGGCTCCGAAACAGATTATCCATCTGCGCAAAGAAGAGTTTTTCAATCAGCATTTGCCTGAGTTTGTAAGGCAAGTAAAATTGCTGAACCTGTCGCGCAGCGAGTTACAACCTTTGTTTGACCAGTTAAATCAACAGCCATGAAAACAAGCAAAATTATTTTTATCACTTTCTGGAGTATGGTTGCCCTGTTTTTGCTTTCCTTTTTAATCCCCGCATCAACCGTGGGGCGCAGAGGTGCTGATCGGGCAGTCAAAGCCTATCTTGTCCCGAAATTCTCGCATATTGTCATGGCAAAAGGAGCTAATTTAACCATGGAAAACAGTTTTGTTGATACCCTTTGGATTCGCTATGATTCAAGAATGGGTGAGGTTCAGCCTAATTTTTCGGTGAAAGGCGATACTTTATTTGTGATGGGACAGTCCCCAACAGAAGGGTATTGTAACATAATTGTCTCGGGAAATCAAGTTGAATCGGTTTCAGTAAATAATGCTAATCTGGATGTAGCGACTGTTACCCGTCCATATCTGTTTTTGCAGGGCGATGGTGGACAGATTGATTTCTACGATTCAGCCAATATTGATTCGCTGTCCTTAGATTTGAGGAATGGTTCGAGAATGACTGTTCAACAAAGTAATCTGCGATTTTTACAGATTTCATTGGAAAAATCGCACGCCTATGTTTACAATAATAAGATTGATGAACTAAATGCCAGTTTGCGCGACACTTCTGTTTGTGAAGTGGGAAAAGTCCTTCGGTGTCACATGGAGGCGGATGAGAGTAGTCGTTTTTCTTCACGTTAAGATCTATGGGATTGGCATTCCTGACTAAGGCTCCTTGATGGAGCCTTTTTTATTTTTACAGCGCGGCATTCGTGTTTGTGTGGCAGGCGATGCAATAAAAAAAGGCGATCGAAACCGACCGCCTTTGTGGGTTGTACTGGATTCGAACCAGTGACCCCTACCCTGTCAAGGTAATGCTCTAAACCAACTGAGCTAACAACCCATTGCGGATGCAAAAATAGAAACCTTTTCGTAAATAACAACAGTTGATAGTTGTTATTTTTATAGGGCATTTGCAATACATTCCTTATTTTCGCATGATTAAACTGTGAATTAACCATTTGATATGAACGATAAGATTAAAGCATTACTGCCGCACCTGTGGGCGTTACTGCTCTTTGTGGTAATCAGCCTGGCTTATTTCCTTCCGGTGCTCGAAGGCAAGGAGCTGCCTCAGGGCGACAACAGCCATGCCAAGGGGGCTGCCCAGGAGCTGGTTGAATATGAACAACAAACCGGCGAAAAGTCGATGTGGACCAACTCCATGTTCGGTGGGATGCCTGCCTACCAAATTAAGGCCGACTCCTCCAAAAACCTCTTCCGCCATTTGAATAATGCGTCACGCGTGGGTTTGCCCTACACCACGGCAGCCATGGTTTTCCTTTATCTTGTGGGCTTTTACCTATTGCTGGTGAGCCTGAGGATGAACCCTTGGCTGGCCATTGGCGGTGCCATTGCCTTTGCCCTGGGTTCGTACAATATCATCATCATCATTGCTGGGCATATCACCAAGGCTTATGCCATTGCACTGATGGCTCCTGTGATGGCCGGCGTTCTGTATGCCTACAACCGCAACCGTTGGCTGGGCGGGCTCTTTACCGCCATTGCACTGGGACTGGAGATTGCCTACAACCATGTTCAAATAACTTATTATCTGCTGTTGATGATCCTGGTGATGGGTGGTGTGAAGCTCTTCTTGGCCATCCGCGAAACAGCCCAAGCACGCCATCAGCAGTCGGGACTCAGGCTGGCGAAGTGTTACCTGTTGAGCATCGTGCCTTCGTTCAAAAGCTGGGGCGATTCAGACCGCAACAATCCGGTGCGCCACTTTTACAAAACCACATCGGTGTTGGTTTTGGCAGTGGTGTTGGCCATTCTGCCCAACATCACCAACTTATGGACAACTTATGAGTATGGCAAATACTCCATCCGAGGCAAGTCGGATCTGGCAGTATCAGAGGGCGATAAATCGCATGGCGGCCTGGACAAGGGTTATGCGCTTGACTGGAGCTATGGCATCCACGAGACATTGACACTTTTGATACCCAACGTGGTGGGTGGTGCTTCCGAAGCCATTGGCGCCGAGAACCCTGCCGTACAGCAACTCGATGGGCAGATCAAGGAGATTGTGGCCGGACAAAGTCAGTACTGGGGAGGCCGCATCTTCACCTCGGGTCCGGTATATGCGGGTGCCGTGGTGTGTTTCCTCTTTTTCATCGGTGCTTTCTATTACCGTGGTCGCGAAAAGTGGTGGTTGATTATTGCTACTCTCTTTTCCATCATGCTGGCCTGGGGTAAGAATTTCCTGCCGCTCACCGACCTGATGTTTTACCATTTCCCCTTCTACAACAAGTTTCGTACCGTGGAGATGGCTTTGGTTATCGCCTCCTTCACCATGCCATTGTTGGGTTTCCTGGGATTGAAGGAGTTGTATGAACGTCCGGAGCTGATACGCCTCCAGATGAACAAGTTTCTGGCAGCCCTGGGTTTGACCGGTGGTGTGAGTCTTATACTTTATCTGTTGCCAACGGCTTTCTACTCATTTTTGTCGCCCCAGGAGGCTGAGATGTTTGCAGCCCAGCGGCATGGTGATGCAGCGCAAGGGTATGCTGCCATCGAACAAGGTTTGATC
>JAGPIS010000008.1 GCA_018054835.1 Breznakibacter sp.
CTTCGGGGCGTGATGGACGTTTTTTCACTTTTTGACCAGCTCCAGGTGCCGATTCTTTCGCTCGGCTGATGATGGGCTTTTTCTTTTCAGGCGCTGGTTTGTCCTTCTCAGCCTTTGCCCCTTGCGTTTGTGGCGCTGCTTTGACAACTCGCTCAGCACTGGTTACGTCAACCTTCTCTTTGTCTTTGCGGATCCGTTTCCGTTTCTTCTTCTTGGCTTTTTTGTCCTCCGCCTTTTCAGCTGCTGAGCGCGATGATTCAACGGGAAGTTCAATTCTTCCAATAACGGTTGGCCCTGTCAATTTCTTAACAGTGGTTGGCTTGAAAATTTCATCCTTTTCCTGGGGTGTTGCCGGCACGTTGGTTTCGATATTTTTAATAATCTCTTGTTGTTTTTCGATTTTCTTGATGGGCTCGGTGGTTTTCTCTGCCATGGGTGCATCTTTTTTCTGCGGAGCAGCAGTTTTCTGTTCCGTTTTGTTTATTGAAGGTTTTGCATCCAGATCTATTTTGCCCACAACTTTTATCTCCTCACCAATCTTTTCGGTAATCACAGGAATGTGTTCTGCCTCTTTTTTTGGTTCCTTTTTTTGTGGTGTTGCCTCAACTTCCTGTTTCTGTTCTATTTCAACAGGAGCTGGTTCCGGTTTGGGCTGAGCCTTCGGGGTTTCTTTTGCCACTATGGGATCTTCCTTTTTCTTGGGTTTTGTCGTTTCCAAATCGATCTTTCCAACCACTTTGATATCCACGGCAGGATTACTGTTTTTGGCAGTTGGCATTTGAAAATCCTCATCTTCCTCGTCTTCAACAATCGAGGGCTTGATGTCTTCAATAGATATGGATTCTTTTTTAGGCTTGTTTTTTCGGTCGCCTAACTTTTCTGACTCTTTTTTAATGGTCAGATCGGATTTATATTCTTTCTCCAATAACGAAAACATCTCCTCAGTGACCTTCGTATTGGGGTTAAATTCAATTTCAAATCCTTTTTTATGAAGAAAATCAACAATGGTATTGATGCCCACGTTAAATTCTCCAGCTACTTTACTTAGTCTTTTTCCAACTGCCATATATGGATATCTCCTTTTTATTTATGAATAAACCACACCGGCTGATTTATTTCTTAATCGGCGGTAAATATACGCTGAATTATTCAAATTCTGCTTTTAGTACGTTAATAACATCTCTGATGGTCTCTTCCTCCAGATCGGTTCTTTTAACAAGATCTTCAATTGTAAGGTCCAAAACTGATTTTGCCGTATCGCAACCAATGGCTTTTAGTTCGTCGATAATCCAGCTTTCAATCTCATCGGAGAATTCATCCAGCTTGACGTCTTCATCCTCTGTTTCTGTTTCGCGGAACACATCCAACTCGTAACCACACAACTGCGTGGCCAGCTTGATGTTGCTGCCCCCTTTGCCGATGGCTAACGACACCTCTTCGGGTTTCAGGTAGATTTCGGCACGCTTGTTCTCTTCCATCAGTTTGATGTTGGAGATTTTTGCAGGATTCAGTGCTCTTTGTATGAAAAGTGCGGTGTTGGTGGTGTAGTTGATTACGTCAATGTTTTCATTGCGCAGCTCCCTAACAATACCATGGATGCGCGACCCTTTCATCCCCACGCAGGCTCCTACCGGGTCAATTCGGTCGTCGTACGACTCCACTGCCACCTTGGCCCGTTCCCCTGGCAGGCGCACGATCTTTTTGATGGTGATTAAACCATCAGAAATCTCAGGAACTTCCAGTTCGAACAAACGCTGTAGGAAAACTTCCGAAATCCTGGATAAAATGATGAGCGGGGTGTTGTTCTTGATTTCAACCCTCACCACAACAGCTCTCACATGGTCGCCTTTGCGGTAGAAATCCGACGGGATTTGCTCCGTCTTGGGAAGTATCAGTTCGTTGCCTTCATCATCCAGTACCAGTAACTCCTTTTTCCAAATTTGGTAAACCTCACCGGTGACGATATCCCCAATGCGGTCTTTATATTTTTGGTAAATGTTGTCTTTCTCCAATTCCATGATCCGAGCAGCCAGGTTCTGTCGCAGGCTCAATATGGCCCGCCTGCCGAAATCAAGAAACTTCACTTCGTCGGTCACCTCTTCGCCAAGTTCGTAGTCGGTGTCGATGTTTTTTGCCTCGCTGATCGATATCTGAAGGTTTGGGTCTTCTACGGCGCCATCTTCAACTACTTCCCGGTTCCTCCATATTTCAAAGTCCCCTTTGTCGGTGTTGATGATAACATCGAAGTTTTCGTCGGTCCCGAAACGCTTAATTAACACACTTCTGAATGCATCCTCCAAGACCCTGATCATGGTGGCACGGTCAATATTCTTTAATTCCTTGAATTCAGAGAATGTGTCGATCAAATTGATGTTTTCCATTATGCTTTGTTATTTGAAAGAAACGATATCCTTTACCTGTTTAACACTGTCAAAATTAAACATATACTGTTTAATTTGCAATTCTTTTTTCTTTTTGCCCTCTATTTTTACCTTTTCTTCGCATGCCATAGAGAAGCCTTTTTCATCGGCTGATTTAAGGATGCCCTTAAGCTTCTTGCCGTCGGGCAACACAACTTCTATGTCGCGGTTAATGTTTTTTATGTATTGCCTGTAAACTTTGAATGGCTGACCTATCCCGGCCGAGGCCACCTCAAGTTCAAAGTCTTCCACCTCGCGGTCGAAATTCGATTCGATCAAACGACTGATCTCGACGCAATAACTGATGGTTATGCCATCGTAATGATCGATGGTTAAACTGATCCTTTTGTCGGCGCTAACTTGCAAATCGACGATGTATGCATCATCGGATTCCAGTTTCTCGCTAATTATTTGATTGATAGATTCTTTTGTAATCATGTTTCTCTCCATTACAACTTAATAAAATAGGGGACTAATGTCCCCTACTTCCCTGTGCGGTCGTAAAATTCGATGCAAATATAGGTTAATCATTTTATTTACACAAGTTTTATCACCATTTTTGATAAGTAGGTGTTCTTTTCCTGCGATCGTTGGTTTTTCTGGCCTGTTTTAATTTGTTTAACTTACTTTGTTTGTTGATGGCAAATAATTTAATTTGTGCTTCGAAAAAATCGTCTTGTGAAGAATAAAATCGTTAATGATCCTGTCCATGGATTTATTTCCCTGGATAAACCATTGTTGTTTGAAATACTTGAGCATCGCTGGATTCAGCGTTTGCGCCGGATTCGTCAATTGGGGCTGACCCATCTGGTTTATCCTGGGGCTCAGCACACCAGGTTTCAGCATGTGTTGGGTGCCATGCATCTGATGTCGATGGCTGTTTCAACCCTTCGCAGCAAAGGGCATTCTATCAGCGAGGCAGAATGTGAGGCCGTATTGGCCGCAATTTTGATGCATGATGTTGGGCACGGCCCTTTTTCGCATGTGCTTGAAAAAACAATTGTTGATCGGGTGAGCCACGAACATCTCTCATCAATTTTGATGGCGCAAATCAACCGCGAGCTTGGAGGTGCCTTGGATTTGGCCATCGATATTTTTAACGATCGGTATGAAAAACGGTATCTCCACCAACTTGTTTCCGGTCAACTCGACATGGATAGGCTCGATTACCTGAAGCGCGACAGTTTCTTTTCAGGTGTTTCCGAAGGGGTGATTGGTTCCGACCGAATCATCAAAATGCTCAATATGCACAACGATCAGCTCGTGGTCGAAGCCAAAGGGATCTATTCCATCGAAAAGTTCCTCGTGGCTCGCCGACTGATGTATTGGCAGGTGTATTTGCATAAAACGGTGCTGGTGGCCGAAAAAATGCTGGTGCAAATCCTTCAACGTGCTAAATATCTGGCTCAGCAGGGCGAAACCCTTTATGCCCCGCCAAGTTTGAACTATTTTTTGTCTGGAAATATCGGTTTGGATCACTTCACCCGTTCCGATGAAGCCATTGGCCATTTCACCATGCTCGACGACGACGATGTGATGTGCTCCATTAAAAATTGGATGCACCATCCCGATTTTGTGCTGGCGAGGTTGTCAACCGATTTCATCAACCGCCACCTGTTCCGCATAAAAATCAGAAAAAATCCTTTTA
The DNA here is from genome assembly GCA_018054835.1 of Breznakibacter sp. Taxonomy (GTDB): domain Bacteria; phylum Bacteroidota; class Bacteroidia; order Bacteroidales; family Marinilabiliaceae; genus JAGPIS01. The sequence goes on from JAGPIS010000008.1 coordinate 4,069, forward strand.
CGGCCGAGGAAATTGCACGGGTTCAAGATCGCGTTGTGAAGGGGTTGGGGCTGAAAGACTTATCGCACGTTGATTATTTTGTGTTGTTCGACTCCATATCCAACAGCGCCTATTCTTCGGATGATGAGCATATTAATATTCTGTACCATAATGGTGAGATCCGCGATATTTCGGAGGCATCCGATATGTTTGACCTCTCGCTGCTCGACCGCACGGTAACGCGATATTACCTATGCTATCCTAAATGCCTGGGTGAATTGCTTGATTGAACGTTAAAAGGATTTTTTTTCGTGAATATATTTCTTAGATTTGCAGCGATTTTGCAGTGAAAAGGCCGGTTTTGGTTTTTGTAACTGATTGTGAATAAGAATGGTAAATATTTGTGGATGGAATTTAATGCCCAACAAATTGCACAGCTGATAGCGGGAACCGTCGATGGTGATCCCAATGTTGTTGTACGCAACGTTTCAAAAATTGAAGAGGGAAAGCCAGAAACGCTGACTTTTTTTGCTAATCAAAAGTATGAAAAATATGTCTATACCACGCAGGCCTCTGTGGTGATCGTTAACAACGATTTTATCCCTCAACAACCTGTGGGTGCCACCCTGATCCGCGTGCCTGATGCCTATCAGGCATTGGCAAAATTGCTCGAAATGTACGAGCAGATGCAACCTCAGAAATCCGGTATTGAACAACCATCATTTGTCCACCCTTCCGCCTCAGTTGGCGATTTTGTTTACATTGGCGCCTTCAGTTATGTTGGCGAAAATGTGGTGGTGGGGCAGAATGTTAAGATCTATCCCCAGGTTTTTATTGGTGACAATGTGGTGGTTGGCGACAACACCATTCTGTACCCTGGTGTGAAAGTATATAAGAATTGCCGTATAGGTGGTAATTGTGTGGTTCATTCGGGTGCTGTTATTGGCGGCGATGGCTTTGGTTTTGCCCCCGATGCCAATAATGTGTATAAAAAAGTTTCCCAAATAGGTAATGTGGTGGTTGAGGATGATGTGGAAATTGGTGCCAATACCACCATCGACCGTGCCACCATGGGATCGACCATCATTCGCAAAGGTGCTAAATTGGATAACTTGATCCAAATTGCTCACAATGTGGAAGTTGGCGAAAATACCGTTATTGCTTCTCAGACCGGGGTTGCCGGTTCCACCAAAATTGGCCGCAACTGCATGTTTGGCGGCCAGGTTGGTATTACTGGTCATATCACCATTGCCGATGGAACACGCTTTGCTGCCCAAACTGGCGTTGGCGGAAGCATCAAGAAAGAGAATTGTGTCTTTATGGGTTCTCCTTCCATGGAATTGGTCGACTACCAGAGAGCTTATGTTGTTTTTAGAAAGTTGCCCGAACTTAAAAAACAATTGGACGTTTTATACAAGGAAATAATGACTAACCGGGATAAATAGGATCTGAGGATTCCTAAAAACAAGCATATGGCTGAAAAACAAACAACAATAAAACAAGCCGTCTCCCTTAATGGTGTGGGCTTGCATACCGGTGTGGTGGTGAATATGACACTTATGCCTGCCGGCGCTAATTCGGGATATCAATTCAAACGCATCGATGTTGAAGGCACACCTATAATTGAAGCCTTGGCCGATAATGTTTCATATACCCAACGGGGCACCGTGTTGAGCGACCGCAATGGTATCACCATCAGCACCATTGAGCACTGTTTGGCATCTCTTCGCGGCTTGGGTGTGGACAACTGCATGATTGAGATTGACGGACCTGAAGTGCCTATTTTGGATGGCAGTGGAAAATATTTTGTTGCAGCCATCAAGCAGGCCGGAATCCAAACACTGGAAGCCGAGCGCGAGTATTTTGTTGTTAAGGAAAAGATGGTTTTTGAGGACAAGGAAAAGGGAATCACCATCATGGCTTTGCCTGAAACCCATTTCTGTGCCCAAACCAATATCTCTTTCGATCAGTCGCGTCATTTGTCAAACCAGTTTGCTGCCATCGAGTCACTCGATGAATACGAATCGGAGTTGAGCCAATGCCGCACTTTTGTTTTTCTACATGAAATTGAACTCTTGCTCCAAAACAACCTTATTAAAGGCGGCGATTTGGACAACGCCATCATTATTGTGGATAAAGAGATCAGCCAAGAAGGGTTGAACCAATTGTCCGATCTCTTTGGTAAGCCCCACATGACCGTTCGGCCATCAGGGGTTCTGAATAATATTGACTTGCAATACAGCAATGAGCCTGCCCGCCATAAGTTGCTAGATTTGATCGGAGACCTCTGTTTGTGCGGGATGCCCATCAAAGGCCGTATTATTGCCACCCGCCCCGGACATTATGCCAATGTGGAATTTGCCCGGCTGATTCGTAAAGAGATTAAGAAACGTGCGTTGAAGGTGGAGGCGCCTTTTTATGACCCCAACGAGGCTCCTGTCTATAATATCAACGATATAAAGCGTGTATTGCCGCACCGGTATCCTTTCCTTTTAATTGATAAAATCATAAAAGTTGAGGAAAAGAGCATTGTTGGCATAAAAAATGTAACTACCAATGAGCCATTCTTTTTGGGTCACTTTCCCGAAGAGCCTGTGATGCCTGGTGTGTTGCTGGTGGAGGCAATGGCTCAAGTAGGTGGGATTCTTGTGCTGAGTCAAGTTGACGATCCCTCTTTTTACAGCACCTACTTCCTGAAACTTGACAACATCAAGTTCCGCAAAAAAGTGGTTCCCGGCGATACGGTGATTTTCAAGCTTGAGCTGATGACGGAGATCCGTCGTGGTGTGGCCAATATGAAAGGAACTGCTTTTGTGGGCGACACTGTTGTGGCCGAAGGCGAATTGATGGCGCAAATAGCTAGAAATAAAGTTGTACAACAATAATAAACACAGGAAATATTCATACGATGAAACAACCTTTAGCATACATTCACCCCGACGCTAAAATTGCGCCTAATGTGGTGATTGAGCCTTTTGTTACAATTGATAAAAATGTGGTTATCGGCGAAGGCACCCGCATCGGATCCAATGCCACCATTATGGAAGGCACCCGCATCGGTAAGAATTGCACCATATTCCCGGGAGCTGTTATTGGAGCTGTTCCGCAGGATTTGAAATTTGAAGGCGAAGATACGACTGTTGAGATTGGCGACAATACCACCATACGCGAGTTTGTCACCATCAACCGCGGAACACGGTCAAAAGGGAAGACTGTTGTGGGCAACAATTGTTTGCTGATGGCTTATGTCCATATTGCCCATGATTGCCATATTGGAAATCATGTTATTATGTCAAATGCTTGCCAGGTGGCTGGAGAAGTGCGTGTTGACGATTTTGCCATCATCGGTGGCGGTTCGTTGGTGCACCAGTTTACCCATATCGGATCGCATGTGATGATACAAGGGGGCTCGAAGATTGGAAAAGATGTGCCGCCTTTTGTGACTGCTGGCCGCGAACCCATTTCATTTGCCGGGATCAACTCCATAGGACTTCGCCGTCGCAACTTCACCAATGAGCAGATCAACGACATTCAAAATGTGTACCGTTACCTGTTCCAAATGGGGCTTAACAACACCAGTGCTCTTGAACGTATTGAGGCTGAGTTGCATGCATCCAAGGAGCGTGACGAGATTGTACTTTTTGTGCGTAATTCCCAAAGGGGTATCATCAAAGGTTATAAATCGGAATAAAGCAAAAATATTCGATAAAAAAATCCCGGTTTTAAACCGGGATTTTTTGTTTTATGCATTCCGCTCAATTTCATTTATTTTGAAGGTCTTCAGTGGGTTTTTCTGAAGTTCGGCATTCATTTTCCGGTTTGCGAAGAGGTCAACGGCCAGGAAAAGTGCGTTTTGAAACGATTCATGATTGGCTTGGTCTAACCCGGCAATTTCAAAGGCAGTGCCGTGGTCGGGGGAGGTGCGGATGCCCGGAAGGCCTGCGGTGAAGTTGACTCCCGATGAAAAGGCCAATGTTTTGAAAGGCGTCAACCCCTGGTCGTGGTACATGGCCAGTACGGCATCGAATTTACGCATGCTCTCGCTGCCGAATAAGCCGTCGGCAGCGTAAGGACCCAATGCCATGATGCCTTCCGCTTTGGCTTGTTCAATGGCAGGGATAATCACGTCCTGCTCTTCGTTCCCGATCAATCCTTCATCGCCCATGTGCGGGTTCAATCCCAGTACCGCGATGCGTGGTTTGCGTATGGTGAAATCGTTTTGAAGGGTGCGGTTCATGATGCGTAGCTTTTCCAAGATCCGCTCTTTGGTGATGTAGGAGGCCACTTCTTTTATGGCGATATGGCCGGCTACCACGCCCACTTTCATAATGTCGCTCACCATCAGCATTAACACATCCTTGGCATTGAAGGCCTCCATCAGGTATTCGGTGTGCCCAGGGAAGTTGAACTCCTCTGATTGGATGTTCTTTTTGTTGATGGGTGCTGTCACCAACACATCTATAGCGCCCCGTTTTAAGTCCTCTACGGCCAACTTGAGTGCCAGGAAGGCTGCTTCGCCGCCCATTTGTGTCGATTTGCCAAGCTCCACGCGAATGTTGTCGTCGAGGCAGTTGATGATGTTGATGCGTTTGGTATGGGCCTCCTCTGCATTTTTAATGCTGTTGAGCGTCATGTTGGGCATGTTGAGTGCCTTGCGGTGGTATGCGGCTACTTTTGACGAGCCGTAAATGATGGGGGTGAAATTCTCGTAAACCTTTGGTTCATTCAATGTTTTAAATATGACTTCGTATCCGATGCCATTGATATCCCCCTGGGTGATTCCCACTCTTATTTTTTCTTCACTCATATTACTTTGTGCTAAAGAAATGATTTAGTGTATAAAATTAGGTTTTTTTGATTAGCTTTTGATATGAATTCTCTTTTTTCCTGACAAAAGTGCGTTACGCCATCATTTTTATGCCTTTATGGTATGATTGGTCATCCCTGAAATGAATTCCAATAGAAGCCTTACGCCTGACCCCGAAGCGCCATGGCCGCGATAACCGTTTTCCTTGCGCGAATAGGCCACTCCGGCAATGTCGAGATGGATGAAAGGATGGGTGGTGAAGTGGCTTAGGAATTTGCCTGCTGTGATGGCTCCAGCCTCCCTGGCTCCAATGTTTTTAATGTCGGCCACATCCGATTTGATCAGCTCTTCGTATTCTTCCCAAAAGGGGAAACGGGCAATCCGTTCATACACTTTGTTGCCGGCCTCTTCCAGTTGTGCGAATAGATTGTTGTCGGCAGTGCCCATGGCTGCCATGCCTTGCGACCCCAAGGCCATCACCGTCGATCCGGTCAATGTGGAGAGCTCCACAATCAGTTGCGGATCGTATTGGTGTGCGTACGAGATGGCATCGGCCAATATAAGTCGCCCCTCGGCATCGGTGTTCAAAATCTCCACGGTGGTTCCATCGTGCATGGTGATGATGTCGCCCGGGACGATGGCATTATTTCCCGGTCTGTTGTCGGTGGCCGGGATTAAGCCGATCAGGTGTACTGGTAAGTTGGCGGCGGCCGCCGCTATAAATGACCCAATCACGGCTGCAGCACCGGCCATATCCGATTTCATGTCGTCCAAGCCCCCCGGTTGAACTTTTAGATTGATGCCGCCGGTGTCGAACATAACGCCTTTGCCGATGAGCACAATTGGTTTTCCTGATGCTGCTTCGGGTTTCCACTCAAGGATGGTGAAGGTTGGGGGTGTAATGCTGCCTTGATTAACTGCCAAAAGTCCGCCCATCTTCTCACGCGCAATCTCTTCATTGTGAAGTATTTGAACCTTGAATCCATAAGCTTTGCCCCATTCTTGCATTTGTTGCGTCAGTTGGATGGCATCGAGGGCATTGGCCGGCTCATTCACCAGGTTGCGGGCGGCAAACACTCCTTGAATGGTGGCTTTTAACCGTTTCAATTGTTCTTCGGTGATGTCAGCCACTAGATTAATTTCCTGCAATAAATAATCCGACTTTTTCGATTTGTATTTTTCAAATCGGTAGGTGGAAAGCAGGAGTCCTTCTATAAACGCTAGGGTGGTGTTGTTATCGGTTGTGGCAACTAGGGTAACCGTCTCTAGTTTTTCGTCGCGCAGGTTGTTGCATATTTTGTTGGCGTTTATCCTAGCCTTTTCCATTTGCTTCTCTTTTGGAAGTTTCGGGTCGGGTTGGTGGAGAAACTTGCATCCTTGGGCGGTGATAATGGCTGCGGTGTCGGTGCCGGCCTCCAGCTTTTTCTGAATATAGTTTGCCTCAGATAACGAAAACCATGCCTCAGGTAATTGGTCGGCATGGTTTGATATGAAAATAACCGCTGCATCCTCTTTGAATGTCTTGCAGAGATTTATTCGTGTGTTTAGTTTCATGGTTGGTGGTGTTTGAAATATTCGCGGGTCATCACTTTTTTCAACTCCCGGTGGATGACCAGTGTTGTTACCACTTCCGTTTTATTGCTTTGCGGCATCATCTGCTGGTATTCGGCCATCTCCTTGTTGCTGATGTCGATGCGGTACAGCATCGCTAAAAAACGGTTGTAATCGTTGGCCAAAAGTTCTTCTACTAGTTGGTGTACCTGCTGGAACAATTCGGGGTAAAACTGTTCTGTATTGCCCGAAAAGGTGACTTCCAGCCCGAATTCGGCAAAGTCTTTGATGATTTGAGCGGCTGTTTTTTGAATTAAATCGTCTTTTTGGGCTGCCTTGGCCAATGAATTCGGACTGAAATCGGGTAGCATATTACTGTTTTTGATTGTCTTCGAATCGCACGGTGTACATAATGGCTTCCAATTGCCGCATCATGTTGCGTTTTTCGGGTTTGTCGGGGAAATAGACATAACCATCGGTCACTACTACATAGTTGGTTGCTTTGTTGTAATGTGCCCTCATCAGGAATGGCCCACCCATGGCATAACCGACCGTTTTCCACAAGCCCCTGATCTCTGCTATTTCTATGTTGTCGATTGTTTCGCTTTTATAAATCAGGTCGGCATTGAGTTCTGTTTGCATGAACGATCCCGGCACCGGTCCCTCGAGGTTGAAACGCAACAACGAGTCTCGTTTGTTGAGCAGGAACTCCTTTGAGAAGGTGCCTTCGCCGGCGTATTTAAATCCATATATCAACAAGCCTTGGCTCGATGTTGGGGTTTCCTGCGAAAGCCATGTGAAATCGTTGCTGCTTTTGTTTTTATTGTAGCCTGTTGGCAAATTGACCGATATATTCCACTGATCCCGAATCTCGTTGGTGAGCATGGTATAATTCACACTTTTGTTGTAGGCAATGATTCGGTTGCGCTCGGCACGGTTGAAAAAGCTGATGATCTTGATTTCGTTCCGTTTGATGATTTCGTTCAGATCAGTCGTCTTTTTAGCACTGGCGCGTACCACTGCTTGCCCTCTGGCCCACAGCGATTCGTAGAAATAGATGGTGTCTTTTTCCACACTGGCATTTGCTTCGGCGATCATGATGTTTCTAAAGTACTTCATCTGCTTGTCGAAATAGTGCGGCGGTGTGGTGAGAATGTTAAATACTGGTTCGTTCTGTGGTAAACCCAGGTAACTTTGATTGAACACGCTGGACAAATAGAGCCCGGTGCTGTCCTTTTTCAAAGATTCTTCAATGACAATTAATACTTCGCCGGCCCGGCCGTTGATGTTTGGCTTTAATGCCTGGTCTTTCCCATTGCATGAAGCCAAGACTATGACACATAGTAGAATGAAAGTGAGTTTATTCATTTGATTGATTTTTTAAGGGTTCTATACAAAGTTAACATTATGGATCAGTTTTTCACAAGTTTGGCTGATAATATTTCTTCCTTGATGAAAAAGAATGGGTTTGCTTTTGGCTGGTTGTAGATGATTAGTTTTTGCCCCGTCTGAAGGTTTTTGGTCTTCATGTTGTTCCACCTCATGATTTCATCCACGGTGGTTTGGTATTTCATGGCAATGACATGAAAAAACTCACCCCTTTGCACAATATGCCTCGATTGGATGGGAGATAGCATACGCCAACCGCCAATATTGGCTTCCGGTTTTTGTGCCGGCAACAGCTTTTTTTCTTCCAGAATGAATGTGATGACATTTTTTTTAGGAAGCAATATCTTGACCGGCTGGTCGGTTACCGGAACGATCTCTTTGGTGTAGGAGGGATTCAACAATGAGATCATATCCATGCTGGTGCCGGCAGCTTGCGCTATTTGAGAAAAGGTGAGGCTTTTGTATATTACCACAGTATCTGTTTCGTTGTGGCTGATGACCGCTTGTGCGGGTTTTATCTTATGGCTTTCGTAATGGTTCATTACATAGTTGACCGCGATAAAAGCTGGCACATAACCTTTTACCTGCTCGGGCAGGTAGGGGCGAAGCTCCCAATAGTTTTTCTTGCCACCTGAACGCACAATGGCTTTTTGCACTTCGCCAATTCCTCCGTTGTAGGCAGCCAGTGCCAGTTGCCAATCACCCAGGTTTTGATAAAGGTAGGCAAGGTAGCGGCAGGCTGCGTCGGTGCTCTTCACCGGGTCGCAACGTTCATCCTCGTAACTTGTGACATTCAGGTTGAACATTCGCCCGGTATGGTAAAGGAATTGCCACAGTCCCATGGCGCCCGATGAGGATTTGGCTCTGGGGTCGAGTGCCGACTCCACAATTGCCAAGTATTTCAGCTCCAAAGGAAGGTTGTATTTGGCCAAATACTCTTCAAAAAGGGGGAAGTAGAGCTCGGAGCGTGCAATGATGTTGGCCAGGTGTTCGCGTCGGCGTTCGGTGTAAACATCAATGTAAGCCTTCACATGTTTGTTGTATTCCAGCTTGATGGGAGTCTTCTTGTCGAGTTGCTCAATCCGTTTGGCATACAAGTAGTCCGGCAATTGGGGGTTGCTGGTGCTTTGGGCAGAACCCTTGATTAGGATGGTGAAAAATATTATGGCAGTCAGGGTGGTTCTGATCATTTCTAGTATATTTTAAAAAGGCCGGAGTTTTACTTCCGGCCATTCATTATTTGGTTTTGGGATGCCTTGTTTAAGCTTGGTCCTTGTTGTTGGTCGAAGCTTTTTTGTCATCCTCTTTTTTGTCGTTGTCCTCGCGGGCTTTTTTAAACTCTTTCATGCCTTCTCCCAAGCCGCGCATCAGCTCGGGAATCTTCTTGCCACCAAAAAGTAAAACCACTACTAAAATAATGAGTATCCACTCAAATCCACCTGGAGGCGACCAAAGAAATATTTGTGTATTCATAATGTAGATTTTTTATCAACTGATCAAAGATAATAATAGCGTTTTATATTATTTGAAAAAAGCTTTAAATATATCATTGCCATTGGCATATATCAGCAAGGTGAATAGGAGGATCATGCCAGTGATTTGTGCATACTCCATGAATTTTTCGCTGGGTTTTCGCCCCGACACCATTTCGTAGAGCAAAAACAAGACATGGCCACCGTCCAGAGCCGGGATGGGCAATATGTTCATAAAGGCCAGCATCAACGATAGGAAAGCTGTATTATACCAAAAAATAGTCCAGTCCCATGCTTTTGGGAATAAGTTGCCAATGGCACCAAAACCACCCAATTGCTTGACACCCTCTTTGGAGAAGACGAGCTTGAACTGTTTGATGTAGTTCGACAGCAAGTTGACACCCATTTTTATGCCGGCAGGGAAAGCCTCAAAGAAACTATACTCCTTGGTTTGCACTTTCATGAATTTTTCGGGGCCTTTGGTACCAAAGCCAAGTGTGCCTGCCTCCGAAACCAAAATATCCAATGTGTCGGGTTCACCATGGCGGTAGATGCCCAATCGGATGGTTTGGTTGCTGTTGTTTTTAGCTTCGTTGGTGAACTGGTGGAAATAGGGGGTTGGGGTATCGTTGATGCTCACAATGCTGTCGCCTTTCATCAATCCACCCTTATGGGCATTGCTGCTGGCAATAACAGTATCCACAACCACTGGAATTTGGTAGGTGGCCACCATCTTCACCTCCTTGGCCAGTAGTACTTTATTGAAGTCGGCAGGAATGTCTATATTCAATAACGAGTCCCCGCGCTTGACCTGTAAAGATTTGGCATCTTCCAGGAAAATGTTTTGGGCAATATCTGAAATGCTCTCGATGGGGCGTTGATCCACCGACAGCACCTGATCACCATCGGCCAAGCCAATCTCATGCATCACCGGGTGGAATTGAAGTCCAAATTTTGCCTCTTTGGCAGGGATATAGCTTTCGCCCCACACAAAAAGGATCATCCAGAAAATCAATACGGCGCCTACCAGGTTGACCAATACGCCGCCCACCATGATCAAAAGTCTTTGCCAAGCCGGCTTTGCCCTGAACTCCCATGGTTGCGCAGGTTGTGCCAATTGCTCCTTGTCCATCGACTCATCGATCATGCCCGATATTTTTACATAACCCCCCAAAGGAAGCCAGCCGATGCCATATTCTGTATCACCCCTTTTTAATTTGAAGAGCGAAAACCAGGGGTTGAAAAATAGGTAGAATTTCTCCACCCGTGTTTTGAAGAGGCGGGCAAAGAAAAAGTGCCCACACTCGTGTATGATAACCAGAATTGATAAACTCAATAAAAGTTGAACGGTCTTGATTGCAAAATCCATTAAATGCTGTTTTAGTATTATAGCGCAAATATATCTTTTTCAAAATGAAATATTGTGCAAAAATGGTTCCGATTTGCAAAAGGTAGCTTTTGATTGGTTAAACTCTGTTAATGGATTGCGATTCCTCTTTTGGTGATCAGGGTTGGTTGGCGTTTTCTTAAAATGAATTATTAACTGGTTGATTTATTGGATAATGAAATAGTAAGGGGTGTTAATAGATTGATATGTTGTAGTTTAAAGGTTCTGAGTGTGTCCGCCACGAGGATGGCGCTTTCATATTTCGGCGTTTTTTTGGTTCCCAATAGATTGACATTTGTCATAATGTGTTGAATAACATGTTTTAGAAATATTTAAAACGTTGTAAATCAATTTGTTGGAACCTGTATTTTTGTTGATAAAAAAGCTTTCGATTTCGTAGTGCGAATGTTTAAAATGTTTAATTTTGATGAAAATTTTGAATGCAACTTAAATTTATACATCATGGATGCTAGAATGAAAGAATTTATTGACAGTGTTAGGATGAAGAACCCTGGAGAGGATGAGTTCCTTCAGGCGGTTACAGAGGTTGTTGAAACTGTTTGGGATTATTATTTGCAAAATCCCCGTTATATAAAAGCCAAGCTGCTGGAGCGGATGACAGAGCCTGAGCGTACCATTATTTTCCGTGTGCCTTGGATTGATGACAAAGGAGAGGTTCAAGTCAACCGTGGATACCGTGTTGAATTCAACTCGGCCATTGGTCCCTATAAGGGTGGTTTGCGTTTCCACCCCAGTGTCACCTTGAGCGGGTTGAAGTTTTTAGGGTTCGAACAAACCTTCAAAAACAGTTTGACATCCTTGCCTATGGGTGGTGGTAAAGGTGGATCCGATTTTAATCCCAAAGGGAAATCCGACAACGAAATCATGCGTTTTTGCCAAGCATTTATGAGTGAGCTTTTCCGCCATATCGGACCAAATACCGACGTGCCCGCCGGTGATATTGGCGTGGGTGGCCGCGAAATTGGCTATTTGTATGGTATGTATAAAAAACTCAAGAATGAGTTTACCGGTGTTTTGACTGGCAAGGGTGCCGAGTACGGAGGTAGCTTGGTGCGTCCCGAAGCTACTGGTTATGGCGCTATCTATTTTGTTCGCGAAATGTTGGCGTTGAAGGGTGAAACATTGGCCGGGAAAACCGTATCGGTTTCCGGTTTTGGTAATGTGGCATGGGGTGCAGTTCTGAAGGCTACCGAAATGGGTGCCAAAGTTGTCACCATCTCCGGACCCGATGGTTATATATACGATGCCAATGGCATCTCGGGCGAGAAGATTGAGTATATGCTCGAATTGCGTGCATCCAACCAGGATATTGTTAGCCCTTATGCTGAAAAATATGGCGCCCAGTTCTTCGCTGGTAAAAAACCATGGGAACAAAAAGTTGATATTGCCATCCCTTGCGCCATTCAGAATGAATTGAATGAGGCTGATGCCAAATTGTTGATTGCCAATGGTTGCAAGATTATTGCAGAGGCTTCCAATATGGGCTGTACGGCTGAGGCTGCATTCTTGGCTGCGAAGGAAATCACCTTTGCTCCTGGTAAAGCTGTCAATGCCGGTGGTGTTTCAGTTTCGGGATTGGAAATGTCGCAAAACTCCATGCGCTTGGGTTGGACTGCTCAGGAAGTGGATGAGAAACTGAACCAGATCATGATCAATATTCATAATACCTGTGTGAAATATGGAACTGAAGCCAATGGCAAAATAAATTACATTAAAGGCGCCAATATCGGCGGTTTTGTAAAAGTGGCCGATGCCATGTTGGCTCAAGGAGTTGTTTAAATTTCAGTAAGAGTCAGTACCTTCATGCAGCCGCTTCATGCGGCTGCTGTTGGTTTATGCATTGATGTTTGCAGGAATTTTTATTTAATAAATGTTAATTAGTTACAGTAGTCGATCAGGGTTTGTATGTTTGCATTCGTTTTTGCTGAAATATGATTGATACACATTCGCATATCTACCTTGATGAGTTTGACGCCGACCGCAGTGAGGTTGTGGAGCGGGCCAAGCACAATGGTGTTGAGGCTATTTTTATGCCCAACATCGATTTGGCTTCCATCGAGCCTATGCTGGCGCTGGCGCAACAACAGCCTGGTTATTGTTTCCCGATGATGGGTCTGCATCCCACTTCGGTTAAGGAGGATTTTGAGGATGTGCTTGAGACGATCCTATCGTGGTTCAAGCGTCATCAGTTTTCTGCTGTGGGGGAGATCGGCATCGACCTTTATTGGGACAAGAGTTTTCGTTCGCAACAAATAATTGCTTTCGAACAGCAATTGATAAAAGCCAAAATATTGGGTTTGCCTGTGGTGATCCACTGCCGGGAGGCTTTTAGTGAAGTGTTTGCTTCGGTGGAGAAGCACCTGGACGCTCAATTGACCGGGGTTTTTCATAGTTTCTCTGGATCGGTGCACGATGTTGCCCGTATTGTGGAGTACGGCAACTTTATGATTGGCATCAATGGGATTGTGTCGTTCAAAAACTCCTCTATTTGGGAGTCGGTGAAAGTTATTCCCACCAATCGGCTGGTTGTAGAGACGGATGCTCCGTTTTTGGCTCCGGTGCCCTATCGTGGGCGTCGCAATGAGCCGGCTTATGTCGCCGAAGTGGTGCGGCATTTGGCAAATTTGTTAGGATTGGGTTTTCATGAATTGGAGGATATTACCAGTAATAATGCACGCCGCCTGTTTAAAAAATCTTTAGGTTAAAACTGTTCCCATGGACGAGAAAAAGATACTGATAATATATACTGGTGGAACCATTGGTATGGTTAACGATCCGGAGACGAATTCGCTGGTTCCCATGGATTTTTCCAACATATCGGATCGTGTGCCCGAATTGAAGATGTTCGACTTCCAGGTCAAGTCCCTCTCTTTTTCGCCCATTGTCGATTCGTCTGAGATGAATCCTGAGATTTGGAAACGGCTGGTGTTGTTGATCGAGGAGAATTATGCCTACTACGATGGTTTTGTGGTTTTGCATGGTACCGACACCATGGCCTACACGGCCAGTGCCCTCAGTTTTATGCTCCACAACTTGCAAAAACCGGTTATCCTAACCGGTAGCCAATTGCCCTTGGGTACCATTCGTACCGACGGCAAGGAGAACTTGATCACAGCCCTTGAGATCGCCAGTGCCCAAAAGAACGGACAAGCTTTGGTTCCTGAGGTGTGTATCTTTTTTCAGGCGAAACTTTTTAGGGGGAACCGCACCACTAAGTACAATGCTGAGAATTTCCATGCCTTCCGCAGCGATAACTATCCGCCATTGGCCGATGTGGGCATCCACCTCAGGTACAATTACCCTTACATCCGATACACCACTTTGAATGGCACATTTCATGTGGCAACTGCCATGGATACCAATGTGGCTTTGATTAAGATTTTCCCTGGTATCAATGCCAACGTGGTGGAGTCGGTACTTAATACGCCTGGATTAAGGGGGTTGGTGTTGGAGACTTTTGGTTCGGGCAATGCCCCTACCTCCAAGTGGTTTCTCGATGCTTTGCAGCGTGCCATCGACAAGGGTATAATAATAATGAATGTGACGCAATGTCTTGCCGGAAGTGTGGAGATGTGGCGTTACGAAACCGGCATTCACATGCTGGATATGGGGTTGGTTAGCGGATATGACATTACTACAGAGGCAGCTCTTACCAAATTGATGTATCTTTTGGGTAATTATCAGGATCCGTTAGAGATTAAAAATCTGCTAAATAAATCGCTGCGGGGTGAAATATCTCTTTAATGGATTTGTTTTTGACATTTTTTTTGTAATTTGGAACCCTGAAAACCTACGTCAAATGACGTGGGTTAACTTTAATTAATTTTTAAACTTTATTTCATTAAATAAACGTTTTTAATTTTTTAACTAACAAATACAAAATCAAAATTTATTAGGGACTATGAAAAAGCTATTTGCGTATTTAGCGGTTTTTGGAATGCTGAGTTTCGGAACTTCAGCAGTGATGGCTCAAGAGGAAGAGGCAGCAGCAGCTGCTCAAACTGAGCAAACAACAGCGGAAGTGTCTTCCGAAGTGGCTCCTGCAGCTCAAACTGAGCAAGTTGGTGTTCACAAACAGATTAAAATTAAATTCGTTGAAGGTGGTGTGGCCTGGATGATGCCCATTTTGTTGTGTGTTATTATTGGTTTGGCCGTTGTTATTGAAAGGATCATCTATTTGAATCTTTCTACTACCAACACCAAAAAACTACTTCAGAACATTGAGAACGCCTTGAACGATGGTGGTGTTGAAGCAGCTAAAGAAGTTTGCCGCAATACTCGTGGTCCAGTGGCCTCCATTTTCTATCAGGGTCTTGACCGTTACGATGAGGGTGTTGACGTGATTGAAAAATCAGTTGTGTCCTACGGTTCTGTTCAAATGGGTCAGTTGGAAAAAGGTTTGACTTGGATCTCTTTGTTCATTGCCTTGGCTCCTATGCTCGGGTTTATGGGTACCGTTGTTGGTATGATCGGTGCATTCGACCAAATTCAAGCAATGGGTGATATCTCTCCTACAGCTGTGGCAGGTGGTATCAAAGTGGCGCTTTTGACAACCGTATTCGGTTTGATCGCTGCTGTTATTCTTCAGATTTTTTACAATTACCTGGTTTCAAAAATTGATGGTATTGTTAATTCAATGGAAGATGCATCTATCTCTCTGTTGGATATTATCGTGAAGTACAAACTAAAACACTAATTAATTAGTAATTATGAAATTAACAGGAAAAATTGCAAGTATTGCAATGTATGTCCTATTGTTTATAAGTGTTTTATTTTCAATGCTTGTATTTTTAGGACCAGTTAGTGCCGACAGTACTCCTCTTTATATCGATTCTGTTATAAATTGGACTTACGTTATGATTTTTGGTAGTGTTGCCATCACCTTGGTGTTTGAGATCTTCCATATCATTATGCATCCGGCCAATGCAAAAAGAACACTTTTATCCGCTTTAGGAATTATTCTGGTTCTTGTTTTGTCTTGGACACTTTCTGATGGTACTCCATTGCAAATTATCGGTTACGAAGGATCAGATAATGTACCGACCATGTTGAAAATTAGTGATACGGGGTTGTATGCTTTCTATCTTTTATTTGGTGTATCCTTCTTTGCTATTATAGCATCTGAGTTTTCACGGGTTTTTAAATGAAATTGAAAGGTTTACTTTTCAAAATAAAAAATATTAAGAATGGCTAAAAGAGCAACACCGGAAGTTAATGCAGGATCGATGGCCGATATTGCATTCCTTTTGCTCATATTCTTTCTTATGACTACCACTATGGATACGGATACGGGCTTGCCCCGTATGCTTCCCCCCATGGTGCCTGCTGAAGTAGATGATGCTCCACCAATTAATCAGCGTAACGTCTTCGTGGTGTTGATTAATGCCAAGAACCAGTTGCTGGTTCAGGGGCAATATTTGGATATGCGGGATTTGAAAGAAAAGGCAAAAGAGTTTATCGAAAATCCATTGGATAAAGATGATCTTCCTGCAAAAGATTTGAAAGAAGTTCCTTTCTTTGGTGAATATCCCATTTCGAAAGGGGTGATTTCTTTGCAAAATGACCGTGGTACACAGTATCAGCAATACCTGACAGTTCAAAATGAATTGCAATTGGCTTATACTGAGCTGCGTGAAACATTGGCTCAAAGGAAGTTTAGTAAGAAATTCGCGGAGTGTTCTGAAGAAGAGCAAGAGGCTATCAAGCAGATCTATCCGCAACGTATTTCTGAAGCCGAACCTAAAAACATAGGAGGGAAAAAATAATGGCAAAATTTAGGAAAGAAAAAAAAGGTGGTTCTCAACAGTTGAATACTGCCTCTCTGCCTGATATTGTATTTATGTTGCTTTTCTTCTTTATGGTTTCCACATCCATGAAAGATGTTGAAATGATGGTTCGGATTAAAACTCCAGAAGCAACTGAACTTTCCAAATTGGAGAAGAAAACCTTGGTCTCCTATGTTTATGTTGGTGTTCCCATGAACACCCGTAAGTATGGTTCTGAACCTCGTATTCAGCTTAATGATACCTATTCTACGGTTGATGATATTCAAAGCTATATTCTCCAAGAACGCGAGAGTATGAAAGAATCTGATCGTCCTAAGATGACCGTTTCGATCAAAGCAGATTACGATGTGGAGATGGGTACGATTACTGATATCAAACAGGCATTGCGTAAGGCGCAGGCGCTTAAGATCAGTTACTCGGCTCGTAGAGGCACTGCAGTCAATTAAAACTTAAAGTCAAGTAAAAATAGCTTAAAAGGAAGACCACAGGTCTTCCTTTTTTGATTTTTGCCTGTTTAGCGGCCAAATAGCCTTAAACCAGCGGTGATGGTGAGTACATTGGTGCGTCCGTCTATTCCTTTCGATACATCGCTCAAGCCCCATTCGTAGCGGGCATCTAAATTAATTCCGAGTACCTCAACACCTGCTCCTGCCTGTAGTGTCCAGTTGGTTTTTTTGAAGTCGAGTTGTTGCTCATACTGTGAGGGCATTTTATCTTCCCTTACGATGGAAGCTACTGGTCCGGCCAATGCGTGAACCTTTACCGGGCCAAGAGTAAGCACCCTAAAGTTAAGTAGAATGGGTACGTCGAATGTTTTTAGGCTGACACTTTCGCCACCCAATTCGAATTTCTTGCTTGAGAAATAGATCTCGGGCTGAACATAGAAGGGATGTGCTAATTTTACTCTGGCAAATGCACCATAGATAAAACCATTCTTTGTTTCCGTTTTCCAGTCGTCGGCTGTGTAATTCCCCAAATCGGATATCTTGAATTTGGTGGAGTTAAATCCTGCTTTGATGCCAAGAGCAATTCTGCTACCCTCTTTTTGGCCAAATGCGGTTGTGGTTGCGACGCAAATCAATGCAATGAATAATAATCTTTTCATTTTTTAGCTATTTTGATTACTCTTTCAAAATTAAGAAAATTTACTGGTATCAGCCCTTCTTTTTTTTACCCATCTTTATTATTAGCACTATTTAAGTTACTTAACCCTTTTTCTGATTTTTATCTCACCTTTTTTGTCGCGTGATTTTTGTCAGCATTTGGGGTTCAATGAGTTTCATCATTTTTTTGGCGGTTGGGTTCATTAATTTTGTATAGGTCAGAATGCAATGGAGGATGCTTGATGGTTTTGCCTGAAGTTGTTTCTGATTGCGAATTCCAATAATTCCTAACCTTTATGAAGATGATTAACAAGCTGATTTCGCAAACGCTTCCTTTCTTCCCCAAGCGTTTTGTATGGATTTTTTCGAAGAAATATATTGCCGGCGAAACTCTGGATGAGGCTCTATTGGCTTCCCGGCAGCTCAATGAGAAGGGTATCATGGCCACCATCGACCTTTTGGGCGAGTTTATTACCAATCTCGATCAGGCGCACGAGAATAAGATGTCCTATCTGAATATTATCCGCACATTCTGTCAATCCGGCATTAAGGCTAATTTTTCGCTAAAACCCACCAGTTTTGGCTTGTTGCTCGACGAGGAGGTGTGCTACCAGAATATTCGCGAAATAGTTGGATGCGCGGCCTCTTTTGGCAATTTTGTGCGAATCGACATGGAGGATGCCAAATGCGTTGACATGGAGATAGCCCTTTACAATAGGTTGCGTGATGAGTTTGCCTTGACAGTGGGATTGGTGGTGCAAGCCTATTTAAAGCGAACCTTTGCCGATCTTGAAAAATTCGTGTCGTCTCACACGCCTGATAAACCTGTAAATTTCCGTTTGTGTAAAGGCATCTATGTCGAGTCGCCCGATATTGTTTATAAGGAACGGCAGATGATAAACGATAATTATCTCAAGTGCCTGGAATTGCTTTTGAGCCAGGGAGTGTATGTGGGCATTGCCACACACGATCGGGAGGTTGTTGCGGGAGCCTTGGCGCTTATTGAAAAATTCCAACTCACTCCCGATAAGTATGAATTCCAGATGTTGTATGGCGTTACGCCCGATTTGCGGGAGCAGCTGGTTCGTTCGGGGCACCGCCTTCGGGTTTATGTCCCATACGGGAAAGATTGGTTTGGCTATAGTACCCGGCGTTTGAAGGAGAATCCTCAAATTGCCAATCATATTATAAAATCCATTTTTGTTCGAGGGTAAGTTTATGTTTTGTGGTTGAAGAGCTGCC
>JAGPIS010000009.1 GCA_018054835.1 Breznakibacter sp.
CGTATCTCGCCACCGGTACCGGTTGCAGCGCCATTGAAAGGCTCTACGGTGGTCGGGAAGTTGTGGGTTTCAGCCTTTAGCGAGATGACGGTATCGATCTCTTTAGTTGCAAAATAATCGGGTTGATCGCCACGTTTGGGGGCAAATTGCATGGCACGGGGCCCTTCGATAAAGGCCACATTATCCTTATAAGCCGAAACCAAAAGATTAGGATTCACCTTTGAAGTTCTTTTGATCAACTGGAACAGGGAGCTCTCTTTCTCCTCTCCATCAATGACGAAGATGCCATTGAATATTTTGTGGCGGCAATGCTCCGAGTTCACCTGCGAAAAGCCGAACACCTCGCTATCGGTCAATTTGCGACCAAGGGTCTTGCTTAACCCATCAAGGTAGTTGATCTCTTGTTCGCTCAGCGCCAAACCTTCCTTCAGATTATAGGCTGCCACATCGTCGATGTAAACGATGGGGTCGGGTGTTTTGTTGATGTCGAAAGTGTTTTGATCAAGCCCCGAATAGAGTTTTTGCAACATGGCATCGAATGAGGCATGATCGGAATCAACTTTAAAAAACTCTTCAATACGCAAAATGCCGTGGACATCCATATTTTGGGTGATCTCAACGGCATTGGTACTCCAGGGTGTTATCATCTCGCGCCGGGGGCCTACAAAGAAACCCTCCAAGGATTGGGCTTTTATCAATTTGGCACCGCTAAAGAGCCATTCCAACTTCGATACATCTTCATCTGCCAACTCGTGTTGAGTATGAACAGCAAGAATTTGACTGGAGTTCCCCCCGAAAAAAAGTACCATGTATTTAGATTTTAAAGTTATTTTCTTCAATGCGGTACAAATTTAATCAAATGCGCTATCTGAACCAATAAAATAAAATCTAAAAAAAGAATAATCTAAAAAAGCGCACACAACACTTAACGCTCTATCATTCAAATCAAATCAATAAAAAAGCGGTCAATCCAGCCATAAGCCAGGATCAACCGCCAATATTTTTACGTAAGAATCTTATTCTGCCGAACCTGTTTGCCACTCAATCAAAGGCGAAGCATAGAAATTGATGCCTTGGTTGGTGAGCCTTTGACCATGCTTGCCCAATCGAAGACGGTACTCGCTAAAATCTCTGCCTTCGGGCGACGACCAACCAATTTCGGCCAATCCAATCAATCGGGGAAATACCAAGTATTCGATGTGCTCCATATTTTCAACAGTCTCTGTCCACAAAGGGGCTTCCACGCCAATGATATTCTCACGCGTAAGGCCGTCCACCAATGTTACAGGGTTCCAATTATAGGCTTTATCAACCTCCACATAACCGGCCCATTTCAAGCCCAATACCGAGGTTGAATCGTATTTCATATCAAGATAAGCATTAGCTGCCGGCGACATGATGATGCGAGCATTTTGCGCAACGGCCAGTTTCGCATTCTCAACCGAAGCCCAATGTTGCGCCAAGGTACCAGGTTGTAGGGTGGCCGTAGCAATTTCATCCCAACCGATCACCTTTTTACCCATGGAAGCTACAATCTCCTGCACCTTATTGATAAAATGGATGTAATCAGGTTTTTTTGTCACCAACGATTCATCGCCACCAATGTGGATGTATTCACCAGGCGTTAAAGAAGCCAGCTCGGTCAATACATCGGTGACAAAACGATAAGAGATCTCCTTATCGGTCATAAAAGTACTGAAGCCAACCTCGATACCGGTATAAAGGTCGCGGGGTTTGCCATCGGGATTCAACTCACCATAGGATGCCAATGCCGCGTTGGTATGGCCGGGCATGTCAATTTCGGGTACCACCGTGATATAGCGATCCTGAGCATAACGGACAATGTCGGCATATTGCTCTTGTGTGTAGAAACCTCCTTGGCCACCGCCAACTTGGGTTGAACCGCCATGTACGGTAAGGTTGGGCCACGATTTGATTTCGATCCGCCACCCTTGGTCATCCGATAGGTGGATATGGAAACGGTTCATCTTGTAGGTGGCCAAAAAGTCGATGTAACGTTTCACATCCTCCACCCCGAAGAAGTGGCGCGACACATCGAGCATGCTGCCACGGTATTCGAATTCGGGTGAATCGGTGATGGTGCCGGTTGCCAAAAACCATGGCCCGGGTTGTAATTCACCTTTCTCAACAGCTGTTGGCATCAATTGGCGCAATGTTTGAACACCCCAGAAAAGGCCGGCTGGCTTGGCCGCCTTCAGGACAACTGATTTCTCCTCAATAACCAACTCATACCCCTCATCACCAAGGGTTAACGACTCATCCAAGGCCAGTAGGATATTGCCCTTTGAAGGCATCTTGTCATCTGTCTTCACCTCGAAAGCATACCCGGTGGCTGGCCGCAGGTAATTGGCCAACTGCTCACCGATTTTTGTCACCTCGGGCGAATCGCCTAATACGCGAATGCCTGTATTGGCAGTTACCTCGAACGAGGAGTTGGTGGCCACAACCGATTGCGGCTTTGGAAAAATTGCTTCGCTGGCCAAGTCGGTCACGCGCTTGGGCTGGCAAGCAAGAACAGAAAAGAGTCCCATACTCATCAATAGACAACTTTTAAAATTTGAGATTTTTGTTTTCATGTGTGTGAAATTTGGTATTTAATTGGACATTTAATATCTAAAAAAACAATCCCTAACACTAACCCAAGGCGGCGGGATAGCCATTTCCTGTGTGAGAAGTCAATGTAAAGGGCTGACATCACTATTTAGTTTTTTAAATTTTTTCAAGAGTTTTTAAAAATACATAAAAAATATTGAAAAATACATCCTGACAAAAAAAAACACCATAATCCGAAAAAATACCAATCGCACACACGCCCCGAGAAGGGTCATTGCAAAAAAAGCTGAGGGTTGCCGAAAACCCGACACCCCCAGCCCACAATGAAGTAATAATCACGCCTTCCAATACAAGAAAGATGAATCCTCCCCATGGAACACGAAGCTGTTAAACTATGAAATTATTCCCGCTCACCAACAATCACACCCGACACACACCAGGAACTGAAACTTGATCCTTCGGTTTTTCCCAGCGGGATAGCCACCTTCATGGTATGTTTGCCAGGCTTAAGATCCTTCAATTCGATGTATTCGGGCTGTGTGGCGGTACCGGGGCACCACCCGCTTCGACTCAGATCGGAAGAGGACAAGCCATTCCAGAAATTACCCGAAACAGGATTGTATTTGCGGTAAGCTCCGCAATCGGTGCGCCAAGGGATGAAGGCAAAAACCCGTTGCCCATCAATAAAAATCTCATTCAGCTTTTGGTTGAACTCATCGCCGCCACCCCAGCCTCCATGGCCAGTAGTGATATAACGAAGTTTGAGGTTTTTCACCCCTTCGGGGATTTCGAAAGAGACAGTAAGCGAATCATTTTTAAACATGGTGCCATACCGTTGGCCACCCATCTCCATCACATTACAGGTATTGAACAGGGGCATAACAAACGGGGATTCGGATGAAGTCTCCCACTCATAGCTACCTGGATAGGCTTTAAAATCGAGGCTCAACTTATGACCGCCCTTATCGTAGTTGCCAATAAAGGCACCCACAAGCACCTCCCCTTTTAGGTAATGGCGCAAATCTGACACATCTTGTTTATAAATGGTGGAGTCTTCCCAATCCAGATTTTTGATGCGAACCCGGTCGTTAAAGTGACGGATGCCAAAAGGGGTAAAGAACCGCACAAGCTCCACCGGCGCCTGATACGAAGGGGTTGACACCACCCCTTGATAATCAACACTATCTTTATCGTAATAAACAGGCAATGTATTCATCCCATTGATCAATCCATCCCAAAACGATTGCGTTTTTTCCTGCGGAATGACAAAAACGGATCCCGTCCGGTCGTAAGCATCGCCATTACTGTATTGCGAAAGCTCAGCAAAGATGGAATAATGGTCGGGCAGTTCGGGCAACTTCACTTTTTTTACAATGAGAGTGCCTCCCGCAAAATGGTATATGCTGTCCAGCACAGGGGACTTCACTTGCGAATTGGTGTTGCCCCAGCAAATTTGCTCATTGGTGAACACATTGGTGGCAATCACTGTTTTGGTACGCTTCAAACCATCCAGTTCAAAGGCATCCACGCCCGTTCCCAAGTTCGCCGCTTTAAGGTCTTTGGCTTTTTTGGCATATTCAATTTTAGAAGCCACCGTTTCGCTGTTGCCATTGCGAACAATGCTCAGCACCAAACCAGGCACCATGCCCGAGTTGATATTGGGGGATCCTTTCAAACCAGTCTCTTCGGAATACCAAATATCGATGCGATTGGAGTTGATCACCGTAGTGGCCTTCTTGCAGTTGTAACCCAAAATTTCTCGGGTTCCATCCACCAGTTCCACCTTGTTCAAGCGATCGAACGCCAAGGAAGAGTGGTAGAGCTCCTGGTTCCCAAAATCACAAACCCGGTAAACCATCGCAGCTTGGAAATCGATATAGGTAGCCTCCCGCGCATAACCGGGAATGAGGCTTTTCACAGCCGGATCGTTCTGCCACAGTTTGGTGATTCCGTTGGAATATTCCAGAAACAGGAGCGGAGTCCGGTCGCTCTCTTGCCCGTTATACAAAAAACGGTAGGTTACCTTTCCATAAGGCTTCTCCTTCCCTTTGGCAGCCAATGTTTTTGCTGGAAAAACAGAAAGCAGCAGGAAACAGGAAACCACATACATAAAATATCTCATCATGCTTTTTTTAAAAATATTATGCCCAAATTTATTAATAAAAGTTTCTTCAAAAAAGGATTTTGGGATATTTAAAAAAAATAAAGCGGGCAAAACCCGCTTTAAAGAAAATATTTTCATTAAAACCTTTACTACCGCATGGTGTAGTGGCACCCTTTCTGCTCGCGCAAACGCATGGCACTGGTCTCAGGGGTGATATCGCGCTGTGGTGTTGCCAACATCTCATATCCCACCATAAACTTCTTCACCGTGGCACTGCGCAACAGTGGCGGATAGAAATGCATGTGCAAATGCCATTCGGGATGATCCTCCCCATCGGTGGGTGCCTGGTGGATACCGGCCGAATAGGGGAACGACACTTCAAAAAGGTTGTCGTACAAAACCGTCAGGTCGCGGTAAGCCTCAGCAAAGCTAAAACGCTCGGCATCGGTGAGCAGCGATATGTTGGCCACTTGGCGCTTAGGTAACAACATGGCCTCAAATGGCCAAGTTGCCCAAAATGGCACCAATGCCACAAAATGCTCATTTTCGAATAGGATACGGCTAACCTGCTTCAACTCCTGCTCCACATAGGCACTCAGAAGTGTGCGACCGTGTTTCTGGAAATAGGCCGATTGGTTCACCTGCTCCTTGGAGGGTTCGACGGGCACATGCGAAGAGGCCCAAATCTGACCATGAGGATGCGGATTGCTGCAGCCCATCACGGCACCCTTGTTTTCAAATATCTGCACATACCCGATATTTGCTTGGCTACCCAAGGAAACAAACTCATCCACCCACAAGTCAACCACCTTTTTCACATCGGCCACTTCCATCTGCGCCACGGTCAAATCGTGACGGGGCGAATAGCAAATCACACGGCAAATGCCGGTTTCGCTTTGTGCCACCAACAAACCGCCTTCGTTCATCTCCCCGCCAGGGGTATCGGAAAGAAGCGCTGAAAAATCGTTGGTGAAGACGTAAGGACCTTCGTAGGCAAGATTCATAACTCCACCGATGCGGGCATTACCCGGACATAAATAGCATGTTGGATCGTAAGCAGGCTTCTGCTCATCGGCATGTTTCTCAACCTGTCCCTGCCAAGGACGTTTTGCCCGATGGGGCGACACCAAAACCCAATCACCCGTCAACGGGTTCAACCGACGGTGAGGATGATCCTCCATATTAAAATCGACCATATAGCAACATATTTATAATCAAACAAAAAGGTAAGCGTAAAAGTTGCCACACCAACAACCCTACCAGTACCTACCGGTTGTAAAATTAATGAAATAGTGAATGACTACAAATGGAAATCAAAAAAAACTATATTAAAAAAGGCCGGATGCCCGGCCTTTTTTAATATAGTATAACAACGCAATTACGCATCAATTTTTGCATAGGTAGCATTTTGCTCAATAAACTCGCGGCGCGGTGGCACATCGTCCCCCATCAGCATAGAGAATACACGATCGGCCTCGGCGGCGCTATCAATGGTGACTTGGCGTAAAGTCCGGCTTTCAGGATTCATGGTTGTTTCCCACAACTGCTCGGCATTCATCTCTCCAAGACCTTTATAGCGCTGCACATGCACCCCTTCTTCGCGGCCATTGGCCACCAGCTCAACAAACTCCTTGCGTTGCTGGTCGTTCCAGCAATAGGCCTGCTTGTTGCCTTTTTTGCAAAGATAAAGTGGTGGTGTGGCGATATAAAGATGCCCCTCCTGGATCAACTCCTTCATGTAACGGAAAAAGAACGTCATAATCAACGTAGTGATGTGGCTTCCGTCCACGTCGGCATCGGTCATGATCACAACCTTGTGATAGCGCAGTTTCTCAACATTAAGGGCTTTGCTATCCTCTTCAGTACCAATGGTGACGCCCAGTGCTGTATAAATATTTTTTATTTCATCGCTATCGAAAACACGATGCTGCTGAGCCTTTTCCACATTAAGGATTTTACCCCTCAAAGGAAGGATGGCTTGAAACCGGCGGTTGCGACCCTGCTTGGCCGTACCTCCCGCCGAGTCACCCTCGACTAGGAACACCTCACAATTGACAGCATCCTTATCGGAACAGTCGGCCAATTTACCAGGCAAACCGCCGCCGCTCAACACGCTCTTACGTTGAACCAATTCACGAGCCTTACGGGCGGCATGACGCGCTGTGGCTGCCAAAATAACTTTATTGACAATATCCTTGGCTGCCTTGGGGTTTTCCTCCAGATAATTCCCAAGCATCGCACTAACGGCCTGGTCAACAGCAATACTCACCTCACTGTTACCGAGCTTGGTTTTAGTTTGACCCTCGAACTGGGGCTCCTGTACTTTAACTGAAATAATAGCAGTCAACCCTTCGCGGAAGTCATCGCCACTAATATCGAATTTCAATTTACTGAGCAAGCCCGATTTATCGGCCCAGGTTTTCAAGGTACGCGTCAACCCCCTTCGGAAACCGGTTAGATGGGTACCACCTTCAATGGTATTGATATTATTGACGTAACTGTGGATGTTTTCGGTAAACGAAGTGTTGTATAAAATGGCAATCTCGACGGGGATCTCACCCTTTTCGGTTGAAATATAGATCACTTCATCAATCAGGCGCTCGCGCGACTCATCAATAAACTGCACAAACTCCTCCAAGCCCCTTTCGGAATGGAACTTTTCAATTTTGAACTCGCCATTCTCATCCTTCTCCCGTTTATCGGTAAGATAAATTTCGATTCCCTTATTCAGGAACGACAATTCACGCAAACGGCCTGCCAGAATGGAGTATTTGAAATAGGTGGTGGTGAAGATTGATTCATCAGGCTTAAAGGTGACCGTGGTTCCGGAATGGTCGGTGGTGCCAACTTCGCGGATGTCGGCAAGGGGCTTGCCAATGCTGAATTCCTGGACATAAATTTTGCCTTGGCGATGAACCTCTGCTTTCAAATAGGATGAAAGGGCATTCACACACGAAACACCCACCCCGTGCAAACCTCCGGAAACCTTGTAGGAATCCTTGTCGAACTTACCACCGGCGTGCAGTACCGTTAGAACCACTTCCAGAGCAGACTTCCCTTCCTTTTCGTGAAAATCAACTGGAATACCCCGCCCGTTGTCTTCAACCGTAACGGAGCCATCTTCGTTAATAAACACGCTGATCTGGTCGCAATGACCAGCCAAAGCCTCATCAATGGAGTTATCAACCACCTCGTAAACAAGGTGGTGCAATCCTTTTTCACCAATGTCGCCAATATACATGGCCGGTCGCTTACGCACCGCTTCAAGACCTTCAAGAACAGTTATACTGTTAGCAGAATATTCGTTTTGATTGACAGTTTTATCATTCAATTGATCGCTCATCGTAACTTATGATTTTATCAATAATATTGCGCAAAAAAACCGGATGATCCGGCTCAACACAAATATTTTAATGGATTACAAATATAAAAAAATAATCCCAAAAAGATTGGGATTATTTAGATTTTTTATTTCCTCAATAGTTATTACAAAGCTTTCAAAATCAAGCTACTTACACAACTAATTACGAACACGACACACGTATGTAATCACTGCGCGTCAATTTTACCGTTAAAAGGAGAATGTCAACCCAGCCAAAAGGTTAATCCCGTGGGAAGGATAACCATTCCAACGGTAATATTTAGAGGCAGCCAGGTTGTTCAAACGCATGAATAGCGAGAATTGTTGAGAAACATAATACTCACCACCTAAACTAAAATCAACCACCGCATCGAGCTTCTTGGCCGAAAGTGTTTCCACATCAAAGGCATAGCGCCGCCCCAATAAAGTCAACCCGCCATCGATCATCAATTTTTCGGTAGGATAAAAACGCCACGACAGGCCCAGTTCTGTCTCCGGTTTGTGCCAAGCCTTCTCTTGAACATCCGTTTGCCACCCGTAATAGGCCACTTTGGCCAAAATCTGGCTCTTCTTGCCCGGGGAGATGGTCAACTCTGCAGAAGCCTTGAAAAGGTTGCCATCGTCGTAAACAGTCGCGAAACGGTTGGAATATGATAAGGCCGAATTGTTCTCATCAATCATGTAAAAATAAGGTTTGTTCACAAAGAAATGCTCATCGGTGAAGACCGAGTAACCCACCTGGGCATTAAAGTTGACCACTTGGCTAAACCTGGCGTCAATCCCCCCTTCAATGGAAATGGGGGTTGCACTGGAGGCCACATTCTCGTCGGCCGACACGAAAGGATTATCCGCAATCACTTCGCGGTAACTGTTGGTACGCAAATCGCCTCGCAAAACACCATATAACAGCACAGCACCTTCGGCCACATCCCAAACCCCCTTAACATCGGGCATCAAGTAAAAATCGTCCTGATTCTCCTCTATTTGCGCCACAATGGCAATGCCGGCACGGAGCTTGAAGCGATTGAAAACAAAATCGACATGGGGCTTGATGCGCACCAAGGTATTGCTGCGCTCATTGAAATAGTACATAGGGCCAATCGTATCGGGCACACCCACCTTAAAATAGTCGAGCGAAGCCTCTATCCCACCCTGATATTCGGCCACAGGGAAATTGGCACTCCCCGACAGAGCAAAACCATTCTGTTTAACCCCGGTTTTAGTTGAAAAAAGATGGAGCCCCAAGTTGGACTGGAAATCTACAGCAGCATCCTCATCCAAATTGTTGGCAAAACCGAAATTGGCATCAAAACCACTCCAACGTTCATCCTTATCGCCAAACAACTGATCACCTGGCACCTCTAACACCGGCTTATCGCCAATGAGGTATTTTGCATCGGGATTCAAAGTCTGCAATCCATAAAACTGGTACATGTGGTGGTCGAATTTCAAATTCGAAGAGAAGGTGTAACGATCCACAAAATACTTAAAATTCAATCCAGCCTCAGTATCATGAAAGGGGGCATCTACCTTAGAATCGTTTTCAAGTTTCAATCGACCCAAGGAAGTGTGGTGTCCAAGGTAGAAACCAAACAAATAATCCTTGTTATTGAGAATGTTGTAAGCATAGTCACCCATAACGGTGCCGAAGTTGCCCACCCCGCCCCGCAAAAAGGAACGGTAAAGCAGTTCGTTGCCCTTGTAGCTCATGCGGGCAGCCGATATGGTTTCGGGCTGTGTGGAAACGGAGGAGACCCTGTCGAGAATCCCGTAACGGAAAACGGGACGATAACTGGAGGTGTCGTCGAGCACCGGCATCTTATGCATTTTGGAGGCATCCAAAACGGTGGGAGAATATTCCCGCACAACCTGAACACTCTGATCCACCTTTTTATCGGTCTGTGCATCAAGAAGGGAGCTGAATCCCGCAAAGACACCGAGTAAAATATAATATCGTTTATTAAGCATCTTGAAATGATTTTCTATAGCCATAAATTAATTCACACTAACACCATCGACCCGGCCATCGTTTACCGATTCAGTTTCCGTAGCCTTTCGCCATTGCGACAAACGCTCTTCGATCATCGATTGAATATCGTCATCGCCCGAATAATTTGCTTTCAGACTTTCAAGGTATTGGATTGCCTGAAAATCCTCCTTGCGGTTGTGGTAAATATCAGATAATAGCACAAACGACCTCGCCAACCAATATTGATGGGGCGTACCTTCCTCAATGTAATCAAAAACCACTTTTTCAGCCGCTTCATCCTTGCCAGTTTCATTCAGCAAGAAAGCATATAAGTATTTGGCTTCAGCACCTTCCACACTCTTGGTATTGGCCATCAACTGTTTCAAAAGTGGCATGGCGGCATCGCGTCTGCCAAGCTCCAAAAGCGACTGCGCATTAAGGTATTGAGCTTCGCGAAGAATTTCGGGTGCCACTTTGGGCAAGGCCATCACCTTGGCGGCAATGGAGACACATCGTTCGAAATCGCCCAACATTTTTTGTGAGCGCATCTGCCCGATGACAGCTTCCACGCGATTATCCTCAAGTTCCGACTCCTTCTCCAACCGCTCGAATGACACAACCGCCTGGGAATAATCTTTGGAGGCATAAAGCAACTCACCCTGCCGTAACAAGGCATCCTCGGTAAACAAGTTGCGGGGTTGGTCGGCCACATAGGTGAAAAGCCTCAAGGCTTCTGGCTGGTTTTGTTCACGGTAGAAACAATCGCCCAGATAATAATAGGCATTTAAAGCAAACCGGCCAGCGGGCAGTGCCTGAAGATATTTCTGGAAGGCAGGCAAAGCCTGTTTGAACTCACCACGCAAATAGAGCCGCTCGGCCGAAACATACAATAAGGAGTCTTGCTCAACATTATCG
This sequence comes from Breznakibacter sp., assembly GCA_018054835.1. GTDB lineage: Bacteria > Bacteroidota > Bacteroidia > Bacteroidales > Marinilabiliaceae > JAGPIS01. Next base: position 10,924 of record JAGPIS010000009.1, read on the forward strand.
ATACGGGCAAAGTCGCCCAATGTGGAGGTATAGGTCATATAACCGTCGAAATCACTCTTATCCATATATATGTTGCGCAAACCGGCCAACGCCTCGGTGGCATCGGTAGTGCGGGGATACTCATTGACCACGCGTTTGTAAAATGCCATGGCGTTTTCGTAATCGCTCCGGTTATAATAAAGCAAACCCAACTGGAGCATGGCTTTAGGAGCCAAAGTGCCTTTGGGGAAGCGATCCTTGACAAGTTTAAAATTAAAGATGGCGTCATCCAATTGGTTCAAGGCCACATAAGCCCGTGCTATCTCAAAATAGGCATCGTCGCAATAGGGTGACTGCGGATAACGGCTGATCAACTGTTTCAAATTATTGATTTTTCCGTTATGGTCCCTAAGCAAGCCCAAACAAAACGATTCCTGAAACATGGCATAGTCGGCGGCTGTTAGAGCCGTGGAGGCCGCCTTTCGGTAGTTGTCGATGGCCGGTTGGAATCCGCGATCAACAAAATAGCAATCACCCAGGCGGTTATAAGCATCGGCCAACATCACCTTATCGGTCACGGCTGAAAAACCGGTGTATTTGCGGAACCACTCAATGGAACGGGGATAGTTTTTCAGATTGAAAAAAACATACCCCATATTGTAATGTGCCGTATTATATTCATTCAACGACTGGGCACCGGGAGAGTTGACAAATTGCTGGTAATCGTTTTGCGCCACCTCGAAACGGCCAAGACGGTAATTCGATTCCCCTCTCCAATAGTGTGCCCTTGCCTTCAGCAAACGGTCAAATTCACCATATTTCAAGCTATAATCGAAAAAATAGATGGCATCCTCGTATTTCAAATCGATGAACAACTCCACCCCGCGGTAGAAAGCCAAACGTTGCATACCCTTGTAAACGGTTTGGTTTTTATTTTTGATTTTCTCCATCGAAAGCAAAGCCTCGCGGTAGTTCTTGGAGGTCACAAAAGCTTTTCCTAAGTAGTCGTATGCCTGGTCGATATTGGGGCTGTCGGGGTACTTTTCAATAAATGCCATAAAAGAGTTGATGATCTCATTGAAAGGAGAGAAAGCCAGTTCATAGTTCAGTTTCAGGAAATTGAAGCTGGCATCCTCGCTGATCTTCTTGTCGAAATCGAAACGCGCAGCAGCCTCAAAGGCCACGCGTGCCCGTTTCTTATCGTTCATCTTCAAATAGCAATCGGCCAAGTGATAATAGGCATTTTGCGCCATGGCATCTTCGCCCGATGTCACCTGAGAGAGCAACTCGGCCGCTTGGGCATAGTCTCTACCCACATAACGGCAATAGCCCATATGGTAATAATCCTCACGTTTGATTTTCTTACTTTGGTCGAATATGATCTGGTAGAACGAGGCAGCTTTGGCATACTCCTTCTTTTGGAAGTAGCTATCACCCACCACACGAGCCATATCAATACTGCGATCCCCCTTGCTCCCGTCAATCAACGGTTCAGCATAGCGAATCGCCTCGTCGTAATTACCCTGCAGATAATAGATTTGTGCAATATAATAGGGCACCACCTTCTTGAATCCGGCATCCGACTCGAGGGAGAGGAACACTGGCAGCGCCACATCGTATTTCCCATTTTCATAATCAGCATGCGCTTGGTAGTAGCTGATGGAAGAGGCATATTTACCTTCGCGCCCTTTCAGTTGGTTGAAATAAGAGAGCGCCTTCTTCTTGTCGCCCTCCAAAAAGTGGCAGTAACCGGTTTTAAAAATCGCATCCACGGAAAGCGTCCGTGACAACAGACGGGGCTGCACCTTCGAGAACCAGGTGAGAGCTTCGGAATAATCATTATCCAAAAGATAATAGTCGCCCAAGTGATAAAACATTTCATTATCGAAATTGCTGGTAGGATAATCCGCAATGAAACGGGTCATCAACAACATGGCATCTTGGTTATCGAGCAACTTGGCCGACACAGCGAGATAGAAAGCAGCCTGGGAGCCTCGTTCCACATCACCGGGGAAGCGCTTTTGAAATTCTTCGAAATGATTGCGGGCAGCACCATATTTCTTGGCTTCGTAGAGCTGCAAACCTTCGGTAAAGAAGGCACCTGCATCCTTTACCGACAAGGAGGATTGCGCCATCAGCAGATGATGACCCAATACGAACAATCCGATTAATACAATTCTATATCTCATTGGTATCTATATTTTCTATTAAAAACGATAATTTGTAATATTTCGTACAAAACAATGCTGGTAAAGATATAAAAAGAGAAGTAGTTTTTAAAAAATAGAGTCACCTCTTTATGCAAAAAAATCCCGAACCACAAGGCCGGGATTTATATTAAGCATGAACAATTCAATTACATGACACCAAATTTATAAACAGTGGTTTGAGTATAAGTATCACCAGGATTGAGTAATGTGGAAGGAAACGCCTCTACATTAGGGGAATCGGGATAGTGCTGCGCCTCAAGGCAAAAACCCGTGTACTGACCAAAGGAAATGCCATTGCGCGAATGCTGGCCGCTCAGATAATGACCTGTGTACAACTGGAAGCCCGGCTCAGTGGTAAAGAAATCGAGTGTGCGACCGGTAGTATCCTCCCAGGCACGAGCAGCAGGGCGAAGCTCGCCCACCAAACCATTCACCACGAAGTTGTGGTCGTAACCATCGGCAAACTCACCGATGCGCTCACCAATCTTGCGTGGCATACGGAAATCAAGCGGTGAGTCGTTCAACTGAACAACTTGTCCGGTTGGGATACCCTCCTCATCCTTAGGAGTGAAATAGTTGGCATACAACACCAGATTATGATCAAGCACCGTTGACCCATCACCCTTAAGGTTGAAATAGGAGTGGTTGGTGAGGTTAACATGGGTGGACTGGTCGGTTGAAGCTGCATAGTCGATCACCAACTCATTCTCCTGTGTCAAAGTGAAAGTGACTTCCACTTTCAAATTTCCAGGATAGCCATTCTCCATATGGGGGCTGAGGTAGCTCATCTTGACACCTACCCGTCCAACTTCCTCAAAGGGCTCACAATCCCAAATCTTGGTATTGAACGAGCGGACGCCACCATGAAGATGGTTGTTGCCATTGTTGATCTCCAATTGATAATCAACCCCACCAATGGAAAACTTACCATGTTTGATGCGGTTAGCATAACGACCAACTGTGGCTCCCAAATAGGGACAATCGCCTTGATAGACATCACTCAAATAATACAAAGGGTCGTCGAAACCTAAGGCTATTTCACCTGGCACATCCAAACGGTCAACAGACTGAATGCTGGTGATGGTGGCACCCACATTGGTTATTTTAACAACCGTTTGACGGGGATTATGCAATTCGAACAGAAAGACATCCTTTCCATCAACTTGACCTGATATTTGTTGCGAAATTTTCATATCTATTTTTTTTCTTTTACAATTAAAACTATCAAACCCCAAAAATACCTATTAATTTATAACAATAACATGACAAAATTTATATTTTCAAAACAAAAAACAAAATATCAACCATAAAACAAAAAGTTGAGCCATAAAAAGTATAATGGAAAGACCAACATTCAAATTGAAATATAACCACTATTTTTGATGTATAAAAACATAAGTAGAACCATGACCGTGCCTGTTTTAGAAATCAATGCCACCAAACCCATCTACCAACAAATTGTGGATCACTTCCTTCAAAAAATTGATGATGGCCTGCTCAAAACAGACGACCCCCTGCCTTCCATCAACCTGTTGGCCAATGGTAACAACCTATCGCGCGACACAGTGATGATGGCCTACAACGAATTGAAGCAGCAGGGCATTATCAAGGCCATACCAGGCAAAGGGTATTACATCAAATCGACCAACACCAAACTTCAAAAAAACCTATTCCTGCTGTTTGACGAGTTGAATGGATTTAAGGAAGATCTCTACCAGGCTTTCATGGCCAACATCCCACCGCACTTTAATGTGGATCTATTTTTCCACCATTTCAACAAAGGCGTGTATGAAAAATTGATAGGCGACAATAAAAACGCCTACCACAAATACATCATCATGCCCTCCAACATGCCTGGAACCGGTAAGCCCATCGATGAATTACCACAGGACAAAGTGATATTGCTCGACCAACCCGCCGACGGAACCAATAAGGCCTATCCCATCATTTATCAGTCTTTTCACGAGGATATTTTCAATGGATTGAAACAAGCCGTTGAAAGGATCAGAAATTATCACCAACTCATCTTGCTATTCCCCGGGGGAAAGGAACCGCTTGGCTTCCAAACCGGCTTTACCAGTTTTTGCACCCACCACCAACTGAAGCACCAAGTGTGCGGTGCTTTCGATCCGGAGAACATGAAACCGGGCAACTTGTACCTGTGCATCGACAACCGCGACCTGATCAGTGTTGTGAAAGAGATGCGCCAAAAGAACCTCACCATAGGCCAACAGGTTGGCATCATCTCCATCAACGACACGGCACTACTGGAGATCATAGAAGGTGGCATCGCGGCCATTTCAACCGACTTCAGGGAGATGGGTCGACGGCTGGCACAAATGGTGACCAACAACGAAACGGATCAAATCAAGAACCCTTCCAGGTTGATCGTGCGCAACTCGCTGTAAACTTTAGAATTCTATTGAGCCGGTAAAGACACGTTGGGCAGGCCCACAGAGCCAAATATCAGAAAAAGAGCCATCGCCACCAGCAGTAAAATGCACCTTCAACGCGCCACCTTTCACGGTGACATCAAAAGTAGTGGATCCAGTCATGTGGTGCGCAGCAATGCAGCTGGCCACAACGCCGGTGCCACATGAATAGGTTTCACCTTCAACGCCGCGCTCGTAAGTGCGCACCGAAATAGAACCAGGCTGTTGAATGGTCATAAAATTAACATTGGTACCTTGTGGACTGAATTGGTCGGCATAACGGATCATACGCCCTTCCTCGAACACATCTACCGCCTCCACATCGGGCACGGGCTTCACAAAATGGGGGACACCGGTATTCATAAAGAAGTTTTCGCCCAATCGATCCACCGAAGCCACATCAATCATCTGCAATTCGGTGTTGCCAGCGTGGTATAAAGCCTTGTGCGGACCGTCGGCAGCCAGGAAATCGAAATAAACACCAGATTCAACAACGCCAAGGTAGCCGGCAAAAGCACAAATGCAGCGTGCGCCATTGCCACACATGGTGGCTTCGTTGCCATCACTGTTATAATACTTCATCTCGAAGGCATAACCGGGTTGGTTTTGTAACAGCATCAGCCCATCGGCACCAACACCAAAACGTCGGTCGCAAATAAAACGGATTGCCTCCGTAGTCAATGCATCATAACCACACTGCCGGTTGTCAACAATCACAAAATCATTGCCTGTTCCCTGGTATTTTTCAAATTCCACAACCATTATTCCAATTTTAACAGCAAACCTACATAAAAGAAGCCAAAAAGAAAAAAAATCATGGACATACCGGAACTAGCCAAGGCCTTCAACAAAGCGGAAGAAAATTTGTTATGAACAGGTATCGCAAAAAAAGCTAAATTTGCAAATTGAAAATATTTAAATATCAGATAAAATGCATCATCCGGTAAAATTATCAGATCAGATCTATTACGTGGGTGTCAACGACCGACGCACCGCCTTATTTGAAAACATGTGGCCGCTGCAGCGTGGTGTGGCATACAATTCGTATGTGATCGACGACGAAAAAATTGCCATCATCGATACGGTTGACACCAGTTTCCTGGAGAAATGGTTGTCAAAAATACGAACCATCATCAAAAACCGCCCCATCGACTATTTGGTGGTCAACCACATGGAGCCTGACCATTCGGGATCGATCAGAGTACTGGCGGAACTATACCCAGGCCTCAAGATCATTGGGAACAAAAAAACCCTCCCCATGCTCGAAGGCTTTTTCGGCATCACCGAAAACACTATGGAGATCAGCGAAGGGCAAACCCTTTCGCTCGGCACCCATGAACTGATGTTCCAATTTGTGCCCATGGTGCATTGGCCCGAGTCGATGGTGACCTACGAAACCACCACCCGCACGCTCTTTTCGTCGGATGCCTTCGGTAGCTTCGGAGCCTTGGAAGGCGGCATCTTCGACGACGAGTTGGATTTCGAATACTACAAGGATGAGATGCGCCGTTACTACTCCAACATAGTGGGCAAATACGGCAACCCCACACAAAAGGCACTCAGCAAGCTGGCCGGCCTCGAGATAAAAACCATCGCCCCCTCGCACGGCCCCCTCTATCGGGCACACATTGCCGAGATGATGGATTTGTACGACAAATGGAGCCGCATGGAAGGCGAAGAGGGCGTGGTGGTTGCTTATGCCTCGATGTACGGCAACACCGAGGAGATGGCAGAAGTGATAGCCCGCTCAGTGGCTGAACATGGCATTAAAAACATACGGGTTTTCGATGTGAGCAAAACCCATGCCTCCTATATTATTTCGGACATATTTAGGTTCAAGGGACTCATACTGGGCAGCCCCACCTACACCAACGAGCTGCACCCCAACATGGAGGCGCTGGTGAACAAACTGTTACACATTGGCATCTCCAACCGAAGTCTGGGCGTTTTTGGCTCCTTCAGCTGGGCCGGTGCTTCCGTTAAAAAACTAAAAGAGGCAGGTGAAAAGCTGGAACTCGACATGGTGGAGTTATCGGTGGAGATGAAACATGGCCTCAAGGAGGACAAATATGCAGCCTGCCAAGAACTGGGCCGACTGATGGCCGAGAAGGTGAAGGGATAACCTTGACTGACAAAACTTATCAAACACCCCAGGCAGCTAAACGTCTGGGGTGTTTTTATAAAAACGACAATGATGCCTTGTTAATATGATAATTTAGTGCATGGGCCAGGGTGGCTTTTTGCAACCTTTAGCTTGAAAGGGGGGATTGCGCGAGGTTGCAAATGTGCCTGCCTGCGAGGGGTAGAAACAATATGTATTACTATCTGATTGTATTTAGCAAAAGGGGAGGATTCTGCTATTGAAGACTTTCTGCTAACAATGAATATTTCATGGTGTGTAATAGAATCTTCTGAGCATGTAATGACCGATAATGTGTTCGCAATTGCTTCTACATGGTTCGCAATTAAATCTATTGAGTGTTCAATGGCCGATAAAGTGTTCGCAATTGAATCTAAATGGTTCGCAATTGAATCTAAATGGTTCGCAATTGAATCTACAGAGCGATCAATGACCGATAAAGTGTTTGCAATCGCTTCTAAATGATTCGCAATTGAATCTCCCGAGCGATCAATGACCGATAAAGTGTTCGCAATCGCTTCTACTTGGTTCGCAATTGAATCTATTGAGTGTTCAATGGCCGATAAAGTGTTCGAAATTGCCGCTACATGGTGCGCAATTGAATCAATTGAACGTTCAATGGCTTCTGCAGAGTGTTCAATGGCCGACAATGTGTTCGCAATTGCTTCTCATTGATTCGCAATTGATATTTCTAAACGATCAATGAAGATTTTGGGGTTCTCAATTCATGAAATATGTTCTGCTAATAAAATCCATTTTCTGCTTCTATGCCCTATGTTTATTAGACTTTATGTTGACAAGCAAATATAGAGATGAATATTTGATTCATAATTACTTGGAGGATACAAAATTCATTCAATAGATTTAATATCAACAGTTGATACTATTGATAGTTATAAACCTTCTAAACGTATTACTTATGAATTCAGGTCAGGAGAGCAAACTAAGTATGTATTTTGCTACGAGTGACTTCCTGACTACAAATACGGCAATTGTGACCCCATTGCCTAACTATGCAGACTTCTCTACAATATTGAAAAGCTCAAGGGGCTATAGTAGATTTTGCAATGTACGGCAACTCAGTTAAGAGCAAGGCAGCCAGAGCAACGGAGGTAATGGTAAAAAAGACTGCGGATAAAAGACGTTTTAATAATAAGACTCCGCCGGCAGGTATTCATAAATTGAGGGCTAAGTATTAGCAGCCGTAATTAATATTTATATATTAACACACTATATTTCTTTTTGTTATCATAGCCAATTATTTGGTTGATTCTTCCATTTAAATCATAATGGTAAGCTTTTTGCTCTTCCGCAACAAAATCATACCCATAACCAAATCCATCATATCCTGTTTCTATAATCCGTTCTTTTTTAATTATTTTACCACTTAGGTCATAGCTTTCTGTGCGATAAGAAAGAGTATCTCCTGTTAGATTCATTACAATTATATCTTTCATTCTATTAGTAGGATTATAAATCTCATTTTCTATTCCAGTCTGTTTTTGGTTAAGGAAATATTCTATAAGCACTAAATTTGTATTATATGTATATTGCTTTGTCCTGATCTCACCTGAAAGAACCTTAATTGAGTCATTTAACTCTAGAGTATTTGGTTTAAAAACATTTAACTTAATTGAATTCGGGTGCTCAATAACCATCCAGTGTTTGCTTTTTATACTACCATTGTCATTATAATCGATTTCAAATACCATATCTAATCTAGGAGGCTCGTTCATGATAGAAGTGGATATACGATATACTTTAGGATTATTTCGAGAATCGTATTCAATTTCAATTTCACTTTCAAAGACGCCATCTTGTTCCCAATTTACTTTTTCAGGGTCAATTATTAAATATTTTGTTTTATACGCTTGATGTAAAGAATCTGCTTTCCTTTCAGTTTCTTTGTTCTCTCCTTGTGATAATATTTTGAAATATCGATTCCACATTTCGTCTTGGAGACTGTCGTTATATGAGCTGGTATATTTTTGCTTGATTATTTTAGTTAATTGTCCCTTTTCGTACTCAAACATAGTCCTTGTCGGCATTGGGTAATTGTAGCCTTGAAATGTATAAATATGGTTACCGGCATAGTCATATATATACTTCTCTATTAAAGTTGTGTCGCCTTGATAATAATGTTGATATAAAAAAGCTTCCTTAACATTTTCACCAAAAGTCAAAGTGTCGACTCTAGGATAATCCTGTGAAAAAATATTTAACGGAACAAATAATAATATGAATAGTACGTTTTTCATTTTTTATAGCTGTTAACGGTTCGGCGAAGAAGCGTAGCTTGTGTAACATCTGCAGCAAGTAATGCTTTATAAGTCATTGTTAACATCTGTTTTATATTTAAATAACTACCTTTTTTACCTCTGTTGTCCCATTTTCATAAGTAATTAGAATCAAATATAATCCACTTAAATTTGTCTCTTTTTTAATTGCAAATTGACTTAAATTACAACAATATTCGCCACAAATTTTTAATCCAGAAAGAGATACCAATTCCCAATTTTTTACCTTACAATTACCATCTACTTTAATTATTATTTCAGAATCCATTGAATTAATAACAGATACAACACATTCTGATGATAATAATTGAGTATTAGTGGCCATATCTACTGTTACAACTACATCGTCGTATGATTCACAACTGTTGTTTGAAATTGTCCATCGTAATATATTTTTTTCTGGGTTCAAACCTGTAATATTTGTGTTTGGATCATTAATGTTTTCAAATTCGCATCCGCCACTCAATAATGTCCATTGACCAATACCTATCATTGGAGTATTAGCGTTTAATATATATTCATTGGTTTCAATTAAGATGTCTTTGCCTGCATTAGCTGTAGTCGGACGGTTATTGGTAATTATAACTGTATCTATAGATATATAATTCGCATATTGAATAGTCCATCGATATACATTTTTTTCTTGACTAATGTATCGTACTACAGTATTTGGATTGTAGATGTCTTTAAAACTACCAGCTCCACTAACCACTGACCAATAACCTATACCTTCTTCGGGATCATTGGCTCCTAGTACTGTTTCATCAAAACAAATTGCCTGATCGAAACCAGCATCTGCTGTTTTCATTTGCCCATTCATTATTATCACAGAATCGGAACTAGTACAACCAAAATTATGAACTGTCCATTTAAATTCATTAAGTCCATTCATAAGTCCTGAGGCCATTGCAAATGGATCATTCACTTCTTTAAATTCAGCAGATCCATTTAATATAGACCATTCGCCTATTCCAATTGCAGGTGGTGTAGCATTCATATGTGCTATTGAACCAATTATTATTTGGTCATTGCCAGCATTTGCCTTTGAAGGGGAGTTGTTAGTTATAATAACAGTATCTCTTGCAATAGAAGTATAATACGTGACTGTCCAAACAAACTTATTTATGCCCATCCTAAGGCCTCCTACCATGGTATTGGGATTTGAATTATCAGCTATTGTTGCACCTCCCATTCCGGGAACAATTGTCCATTGTCCAGTACCTAATAATGGAACTTCGGCATTTAACTTTGCGACTGAAGTGCAAATACTCGTATCTTTTCCTGCGTATGCTGTAACTTCTTCACTTGTTGTTGCCTTAAGACTTGCAAATGCAAAAAACGAAATATTCAGTAGGACAATTAAGTGTTTTGAATATCTTCTCATAAAAGTTTATTAACTATAATAAATAAAGTAATGAATGGTTCGAAATTGGCGTTAACCAGATGGCATAAAACGTATATGTTACATCCCCTTATCCCTGATTGTTATTATTGACATATATGATACTATTTTGGATTAGCAAAACTCAACCCCGTTATCCGAAAATACCTAGCATAAAATAAACCATAATTTTTATCTTATCCAAAAATCCATATTAAATTCGATATTAATCGAATTTAATATGGATTTAGCAAATGATCATTCCGAGGCGTTGCCTCGGGTTGAAATAAACAGTCCCTCCTAGACGATTGCCAAAAACCTACCTTACCATTGGGCGAAAGCCCCCTAATAGAAGAAACCCAACCTCACCTCAGACTGAAGTCCAGGGCCATTGAATTACGAATGCATAAAAAGTATGATTGGCCGCCATCCCAACACAAGGGATAGCGTCCCGGAATATTTATAGTGAAAGAGATAACACAAGCAAACATAGGGGTCGGAGACCCGGAATATGAATTACCACATTAGGGAGGATAATCCGGTGCTCTGCACCTTATTAATTATAGGGGATGGTGGGTTACTACAAAGATTACGCGGTTCTGCCGCTTGAATAATTAATGCTAAATGCCAAAAGGCCGGAGGCCTTAATGTGATTAACCCCGAAGCGGGTTGAACAAGGAAAAATTGATAACAAAAAAAGCATAAGTCTGAACAATACATGCCCACCCTAAAATATAAACACAGCACAAGCAGCTTTGCGCAATTCTAAATTACATCCTATCAAATGCTAACAAAGTGGTTATTTGTCCTCGAGCCGGACAGGCTTTTACTTTTTGGCTACAGCACCAAAAAGTAAACAAAAAGTGCCGCCGCTGCGCCTGCTCACCTAAGAACTATCATTCCGCTGCGCTCGAAGCAATGAACTCAGTTCGCGAATTGCCGATAATGGTTCCAACTGCGTTTTAACCGAACCTCAAACAGCATTGATTCTTAACCGCTCCTCTCCATGATATTTCTAAGGCTCGCAGCCGAGACGGAGCAGCATATAGTGCAAAGCACTACAAAAAACGGAAAAAGAATCAGTGCATAAAATCTGGTTCCCCTCAGCAAGATCAGAGTGCGAGGCTGCAAATCAAAAATCCAAAAACCAACCACCCGATAAAATAGTATCATGAATTGATTTAAAAATACTAGTAATAAAAGGTAAGGTTGTACAATTTTGCAAGAAAGATCAACCATCTTTTTATTCAAAAAAGAAGTAGGTTATAACAATGCTTACTTGAATACAAAAATCTCATCGTCAATTTTTTAAAAAAAATAACATAACTAACTACTCATTATGACATCCACCGAGAAATTGCAAAATATTGAGCAGGTACACCGAGAGC